>CAUPZW010000080.1:0-2557 GCA_963515655.1 Streptococcus mitis | reverse complement strand
GAAGCCATTCGTGTGGCAAATGAACTCTTCCCAGATGTAACCTTTGTTCATAGTTCCTTTGATGAATATGTTCAAGCTGTGGAAGGTGCCCTTCCTGAACACTTATCAACGGTTACAGGTGAGTTGACCAGTCAGGAAACAGACGGCTGGTACACACTTGCCAATACTTCTTCATCACGTATTTATCTCAAACAAGCCTTCCAGGAAAATAGTAATCTGCTAGAACAAGTGGTAGAACCCTTGACCGTCATTACTGGTGGACATAACCACAAGGACCAGTTGACCTATGCTTGGAAAACACTTTTGCAGAATGCGCCGCATGATAGTATCTGTGGCTGTAGCGTGGACGAAGTTCACCGTGAGATGGAGACACGTTTTGCCAAGGTCAACCAAGTCGGAAACTTTGTTAAGAGCAACTTGCTCAATGAGTGGAAGGGTAAAATTGCTACGGCTAAGGCTCAAAGTGATCACCTCTTTACGGTTATTAACACAGGCTTGCATGATAAGGTCGATACGGTTAGTACAGTAATTGATGTGGTGACTTGTGATTTCAAGGAATTGCACCCAACAGAAGGTTACAAGAAGATGGCTGCTCTTACCTTGCCAAGCTACCGTGTGGAGGACTTGGATGGTCGTCCTTTAGAGGCTAAAATCGAAGACCTCGGAGCTAATTTTGAGTACGATTTACCAAAAGATAAGTTCCGCCAAGCTCGTATCGCTCGCCAAGTGCGCGTGACCATTCCAGTTCACCTAGCGCCACTTTCTTGGACAACCTTCCAATTGCTGGAAGGAGAACAAGAACACCGCGACGGTATTTACCAAAACGGAGTGATTGATACGCCATTTGTAACGGTGAGTATGGATGACAACATTACAGTCTATGACAAGACAACTCACGAAGCTTACGAAGACTTTATCCGCTTCGAAGACCGTGGGGACATCGGAAACGAGTATATCTATTTCCAACCAAAAGGCACAGAGCCAATCTATGCAGAGCTTAAGGGTTACGAGGTCTTGGAAAACACAGCTCGCTACGCTAAGATTTTGCTCAAACATGAATTGACTGTGCCTATCAGTGCCGATAAAAAGCTAGAAGAAGAGCAAAAAGGCATTATCGAGTTTATGAAGCGTGAGGCTGGACGGTCAGAAGAATTGACAAGCATTCCTCTTGAAACTGAGTTGACTGTCTTTGTTGACAATCCACAAATCCGCTTCAAGACTCGCTTTACTAACACTGCTAAAGACCACCGTATCCGTCTCTTGGTCAAGACTCATAACACGCGTCCAAGCAATGATTCCGAAAGCATCTATGAAGTGGTGACACGACCAAACAAACCAGCGGCTTCATGGGAAAATCCTGAAAATCCTCAACACCAACAAGCCTTTGTCAGTCTGTATGACGATGAAAAAGGTGTGACTGTATCCAACAAGGGATTGAATGAATACGAAATCCTTAGAGACGACACCATTGCCGTGACTATTTTGCGTGCATCAGGTGAATTGGGTGACTGGGGCTACTTCCCAACACCAGAAGCTCAGTGCTTGCGTGAGTTTGAAGTCGAATTTGCGATTGAATGCCACCAAGCCCAAGAACGCTTTTCAGCCTATCGTCGTGCTAAAGCCTTGCAGACACCATTTACTAGCCTTCAGCTTGCTAAACAAGAAGGAAGCGTGGCTGCGACTGGTAGCCTCTTGAGCCATTCTGTTCTCAGCATACCGCAAATCTGTCCAACAGCCTTTAAGGTATCTGAAAATGAAGAAGGCTATGTTCTTCGTTACTACAATATGTGTAGTGAAAATGTACGTGTACCGGAAAGTCAACATCTCTTCCTTGACCTACTTGAACGACCATACCCAGTTCATAGAGGCCTCATTTCACCACAAGAGATTCGTACAGAATTCATCAAAAAAGAAGAAATTTAATTTCAAAAAGTAAACATAAAGAGAAAGGAGGGGCGAAAAGGTAAGAACTAACTGCTGATTCGCCCCTTTTTATGGTAAAAACAATGACTATTGCAACGATTGATATCGGAGGGACTGGGATTAAGTTTGCCAGTCTGACTCCTGATGGGAAAATACTGAATAAGACAAGCATTCCAACGCCTGAAAGTTTGGAGGATTTACTAGCTTGGTTAGATCAGTGCTTGTCAGAGCAGGATTACAGTGGGATTGCTATGAGCGTTCCAGGCGCGGTCAATCAAGAGACAGGTGTGATTGATGGCTTCAGTGCGGTGCCCTACATCCACGGATTTTCTTGGTATGAGGCGCTTAGCTCTTATCAGATTCCTGTCCATCTGGAAAATGATGCCAACTGCGTTGGACTCAGTGAATTACTGGCTCATCCAGAACTTGAAAATGCAGCCTGTGTCGTGATTGGGACAGGGATTGGCGGAGCCATGATTATCAATGGCAGACTTCACCGAGGTCGCCACGGCCTGGGTGGAGAATTTGGCTACATGACCACCCTTGCCCCTGCTGAAAAGCTCAACAACTGGTCGCAACTAGCGTCAACTGGAAATATGGTGCGATACGTGATTGAAAAATCTGGTCAGACTGA
>CAUPZW010000079.1:0-2568 GCA_963515655.1 Streptococcus mitis | reverse complement strand
AGGAAAATATGGTATAATACCAAAGATTGAGGTGAATTATGGAATACAAATTATTTGAAGAATTTATTACCCTCCAAGCACTACTCAAAGAACTTGGAATTACACATAGCGGAGGAGCTATTAAATCCTTTCTCTCTGAACATCCTGTTTATTTTAATGGGGAATTAGAGAGTCGTCGTGGTAAAAAACTTCGTATTGGCGATAAGGTTGACATCCCTGACATGAACATTGACATCTTGTTGACACAACCTACTTCTGAAGAACAGAATGAATACCAAGCTGATAAAGTTGAAAAAGAACGAATCGCTAAACTTGTCAAGGAGATGAATAAAGGAGTAAAAAAAGACAACTCTAAACCTACTTCATTCTCCAAAAGCAAACAAGCTCCGCGATTCCCTGGTAGATAATCATGTGGTTACAACACCTATCTCTCAAAACTTTTCGTAACTATAAAGAGACGAAAATAGACTTTAATCCTAAATTAAATGTTTTTTTAGGACGCAATGCACAAGGAAAAACAAATATGTTAGAGGCTATCTATTTTTTAGCCTTAACACGTAGCCATCGAACTCGAACAGATAAAAATCTCATTCATTTTGATGAGGAACAACTTCATCTTTCAGGTCTCGTTCAGAAAAAAACGGGATCCATTCCTCTCGAAATCGAACTCACACAAAAAGGACGTGTGACAAAAGTTAACCATTTAAAACAGGCACGACTTTCAGATTATGTAGGACACATGAATGTTGTCTTATTTGCTCCTGAAGATTTACAACTAATTAAAGGAGCACCTTCGGTTCGACGAAAATTCATTGATATGGAACTTGGACAAATCAAGCCAATCTATTTATCAGATTTAACCAATTATAATCACATCCTAAAACAAAGAAACACTTATCTAAAATCAGCTCAAAAAATAGATGAAACCTTCCTCTCAGTGTTGGATGATCAGCTAGTTGATTATGGATGTCGTGTAATGAATCACCGCTTAGATTTCATAAAAAAACTAGAATCATTTGGGCGTAAGAAACATTTTGAACTCTCTAATCAGATTGAAGAGTTGTCAATATCCTATCAATTTTCTGTCAATATAATTGACAAACAAAACTTATCCGAATCTTTCAAAATTGCTTTAGAAAAAAGTAGATCCAGAGATTTATTTAAAAAGAATACTGGTGTTGGGCCTCATCGAGATGACATTTCTTTCTATATAAATGGAATGGATGCTAGTTTCGGAAGCCAAGGTCAACATCGTAGTCTCGTCCTATCGATAAAATTAGCAGAAATCGAATTAATGGAAAGTATTACTACAGAATCTCCAATATTACTGCTTGACGATGTTATGAGCGAACTTGACAACACTAGACAACTAAAATTATTAGAAACGATTTCACATTCAATTCAAACCTTTATCACAACAACAAGCTTAGATCATCTTCAAAATCTGCCAGAAAATCTAAGTATCTTTACTATTCAGGATGGTCAAGTTTCTGTAAACAAAACTTGACAACATTGTAAAAGAACTCCTGTTTTTACTGGAGTTCTTTTCATTGTTTTTTTTTACATAGAATAATTTGGTGCTTCATTAGTAATTTGTACATCATGAGGATGACTTTCTTTCAAACCGGCACCAGACATTTCAATAAATTGAGCATTATCATGTAGTTCTTTAAGGTTAGCTGCACCACAGTAACCCATACCAGAGCGAATACCACCAATCATTTGGAAAACAATATCGGCTGCTGCTCCTTTATAAGCAACACGACCTTCAATTCCTTCTGGAACGAGTTTATTTGCTTCATTGACAGAACCTTGGAAGTAACGATCGCTTGAACCTTTCTTCATTGCTGCAATTGATCCCATACCACGGTAAGTCTTGAATTTACGTCCTTGGAAGATTTCAGTTTCTCCTGGAGCTTCATCAGTTCCAGCAAACATTGATCCAAGCATAACAGCATTTCCACCAGCCGCAAGTGCTTTTACAATATCTCCAGAATACTTGATTCCACCGTCAGCAATGATAGTTTTACCATATTCACGCGCAACAGCTGCAGCATCGTAGATAGCTGTTACTTGCGGAACACCAACACCAGCAATCACACGAGTAGTACAGATAGAACCTGGGCCAATACCAACCTTGACAACATCTACACCTGCTTCATAAAGGGCACGTGCACCTTCAGCAGTAGCAATATTTCCAGCAATTAAAGTACGATCTGGGAAATGAGCACGAATCTCAGCAATTTTACGCAGGACACCCGCAGAATGACCATGTGCAGTATCAATAACAATCGCATCCGCTCCTGCCTCAAAAAGAGCCTCTGCACGTTCAAATGTATCTGAAGTAACACCTACTGCACCTGCAACTAGTAGACGACCAAACTCATCTTTAGCAGCATTTGGAAACTCAATAACTTTTTCAATATCTTTGATAGTAATCAAACCAGAAAGACGACCTTCTTCATCTACCAAAGGAAGCTTTTCAATACGGTGTTCTTGAAGAATACTCTCAGCTGTTGCAAGATCTGTACCCACAGGAGCAGTAACAAGATTTTCACTGGTCATATG
>CAUPZW010000078.1:0-2676 GCA_963515655.1 Streptococcus mitis | reverse complement strand
ATGTCATGGATCTCTTTGAACACATTTTTAAAGAAATGTTCAACGAAAACATTGTGGTATCGGGCAAAGTCAATCTCTTGAATTTTGCTAATCTAGCAGCCTATCAGTTCTTTGACCAACCACAAAAGGTGGCTTTGGAGATTCGTGAGGGTCTGCATGAAGATCAAATGCAAAATGTCCGTGTTGCGGACAGTCAAGAATCCTGCCTAGCTGACCTAGCGGTGATTAGTAGCAAGTTCCTGATTCCTTATCGGGGAGTTGGAATTCTAGCAATTATCGGTCCGGTCAATCTGGATTATCAAAATCTAATCAACCAAGTCAACGTAGTCAACCGTGTTTTGACCATGAAGTTGACAGATTTTTATCGCTATCTCAGCAGTAATCATTACGAAGTACATTAAGATTGAAATCATTAAAGGAGGAGAAAATGGCCCAAGATATAAAAAATGAAGAAGTAGAAGAAGTCCAAGAAGAGGAAGTTGTGGAAACAGCTGAAGAAACAACTCCTGAAAAGTCTGAGTTGGACTTGGCAAATGAACGTGCAGATGAGTTCGAAAACAAATACCTTCGGGCTCATGCAGAAATGCAAAATATTCAACGCCGTGCCAATGAAGAGCGTCAAAACTTGCAACGTTATCGTAGCCAGGACTTGGCAAAAGCGATTCTCCCTTCTTTGGATAACCTAGAACGTGCCCTTGCAGTTGAAGGTTTGACAGACGATGTCAAAAAAGGATTGGAGATGGTGCAAGAGAGCTTAGTTCACGCTTTGAAAGAAGAAGGAATCGAAGAAATCGCAGCTGACGGTGAATTTGACCATAACTACCACATGGCCATCCAAACGCTCCCAGCAGACGATGAACACCCAGCAGACACCATCGCTCAAGTCTTCCAAAAAGGCTACAAACTCCATGACCGCATCCTACGCCCAGCCATGGTAGTAGTATATAACTAGGCTAGAGAACTTAAAAACTTGTCCGAAACGACAATAAACTATGAAGAAAGTTAAAAAGCAAGCTGGAGGCTTGCAAGGAAGATGTTGCCCGCCGTGGTGAAAGTTTCAGTAGCGTGTGCTACTGAAACAGGGGATTTTTGAGACAATTGGCTCAAAAATAAGTGATGAAATCCCGTAGGGAGTTGCTCACGTCCCCACCACTTAAGGGGAATATTAAGAAAAGTCAAAAATAGAATATAAAATTTAAGGAGAAAAACACATGTCTAAAATTATCGGTATTGACTTAGGTACAACAAACTCAGCAGTTGCAGTTCTTGAAGGAACTGAAAGCAAAATCATCGCAAACCCAGAAGGAAACCGCACAACTCCATCTGTAGTTTCATTCAAAAACGGAGAAATCATCGTTGGTGATGCCGCAAAACGTCAAGCAGTTACAAACCCAGATACAGTTATCTCAATCAAATCTAAGATGGGAACTTCTGAAAAAGTTTCTGCAAATGGAAAAGAATACACTCCACAAGAAATCTCAGCTATGATCCTTCAATACTTGAAAGGTTACGCTGAAGAATACCTTGGTGAAAAAGTAACCAAAGCGGTTATCACAGTCCCGGCTTACTTCAACGACGCTCAACGTCAAGCAACTAAAGACGCTGGTAAAATCGCTGGTCTTGAAGTAGAACGTATCGTCAACGAACCAACTGCAGCAGCGCTTGCTTACGGTTTGGACAAGACTGACAAAGAAGAAAAAATCTTGGTATTCGACCTTGGTGGTGGTACATTCGACGTATCTATCCTTGAATTGGGTGATGGTGTCTTCGACGTATTGTCAACTGCAGGGGACAACAAACTCGGTGGTGACGACTTTGACCAAAAAATCATCGACCACTTGGTAGCAGAATTCAAGAAAGAAAACGGTATTGACTTGTCTACTGACAAGATGGCAATGCAACGTTTGAAAGATGCGGCTGAAAAAGCTAAGAAAGACCTTTCTGGTGTAACTTCAACACAAATCAGCTTGCCGTTTATCACTGCTGGTGAAGCTGGACCTCTTCACTTGGAAATGACTTTGACTCGTGCGAAATTTGACGATTTGACTCGTGACCTTGTAGAACGTACAAAAGTTCCAGTTCGTCAAGCCCTTTCAGATGCAGGTTTGAGCTTGTCAGAAATCGACGAAGTTATCCTTGTTGGTGGTTCAACTCGTATCCCTGCCGTTGTTGAAGCTGTTAAGGCTGAAACTGGTAAAGAACCAAACAAATCAGTAAACCCTGACGAAGTAGTTGCTATGGGTGCTGCCATCCAAGGTGGTGTCATCACTGGTGATGTCAAAGACGTTGTCCTTCTTGACGTAACACCATTGTCACTTGGTATCGAAACAATGGGTGGTGTCTTCACAAAACTCATCGACCGTAACACAACAATTCCAACATCTAAATCACAAGTCTTCTCAACTGCAGCAGACAACCAACCAGCCGTTGATATCCATGTTCTTCAAGGTGAACGCCCAATGGCAGCAGATAACAAGACTCTTGGACGTTTCCAATTGACAGATATCCCAGCTGCACCTCGTGGAATTCCTCAAATCGAAGTAACATTTGACATCGACAAGAACGGTATCGTGTCTGTTAAGGCCAAAGACCTTGGAACTCAAAAAGAACAAACTATTGTCATCCAATCTAACTCAGGTTTGACAGACGAAGAAATCGACCGCATGATGAAAGATG
>CAUPZW010000077.1:0-2774 GCA_963515655.1 Streptococcus mitis | reverse complement strand
CGTGGTAAATGGAACAAGCACGAATCAGCAATCAAAAAGAAATTAAACTTTGACCCAAGTGACGACTTCATCCTCTTTTCATCTGTCAGCAAGGCAGGAATGGATGAGGCTTGGGATGCAATCTTAGAAAAATTATGAGGGAAAGAAATGGCAAAAACAATTCATACAGATAAGGCTCCAAAGGCTATCGGACCATATGTTCAAGGAAAAATCGTTGGCAATCTTTTGTTTGCTAGCGGTCAAGTTCCCCTATCTCCTGAAACTGGGGAAATCGTTGGAGAAACGATCCAAGAACAGACAGAACAAGTCTTGAAAAATATCGGTGCTATTTTGGCAGAAGCAGGAACAGACTTTGACCATGTGGTCAAAACAACTTGCTTCTTGAGCGATATGAACGACTTTGTTCCTTTTAACGAGGTTTACCAAACGGCCTTTAAAGAGGAATTTCCAGCTCGTTCAGCTGTGGAGGTAGCTCGTCTTCCTCGTGATGTTAAAGTCGAAATCGAAGTCATCGCAGAGATTGGATAAGCTAGTTGAAGTTTGGTGTTGCCAAACTTCTTTTGATATAAGGAGAAAAAGATGACAAAGAAACAACTTCACTTGGTGATTGTGACAGGGATGAGTGGCGCAGGGAAAACAGTTGCTATTCAGTCCTTCGAAGATTTGGGTTATTTTACTATTGACAATATGCCGCCAGCTCTCTTGCCTAAGTTTTTACAGTTGGTGGAAACAAAGGAAGACGACCATAAGTTGGCCCTGGTAGTAGATATGCGTAGCCGTTCTTTCTTCTCAGAGATTCAAGCTGTTTTGGATGAGTTGGAAAACAAGGAAGAACTGGACTTTAAAATCCTCTTCTTGGATGCAGCCGATAAGGAATTGGTCGCGCGTTATAAGGAAACTAGACGGAGTCATCCATTAGCAGCAGATGGACGGATTTTGGATGGAATCAAGCTGGAACGTGAACTCTTGGCGCCTTTGAAAAATATGAGTCAAAATGTGGTGGATACGACAGAACTCACTCCACGTGAGCTACGTAAAACCCTTGCAGAGCAGTTTTCAGATCAAGAACAAGCTCAGTCTTTCCGTATCGAAGTCATGTCTTTCGGCTTTAAATATGGAATCCCGATTGATGCAGACTTAGTCTTTGATGTGCGCTTTTTGCCAAATCCCTATTACCTACCAGAACTACGTAATCAAACGGGTGTGGATGAACCAGTTTATGACTATGTTATGAATCATCCTGAGTCAGAAGACTTTTATCAACATTTATTGGCCTTGATTGAGCCGATTCTGCCAAGTTACCAAAAGGAAGGGAAGTCCGTTTTGACCATTGCCATGGGTTGTACGGGTGGACAACACCGTAGTGTGGCTTTTGCCAAACGCTTGGCGCAGGACCTATCCAAGACTTGGCCTGTCAATGAAGGGCATCGAGACAAAGACCGAAGAAAGGAAACGGTAAACCGTTCATGAGAAAACCAAAGATAACGGTGATTGGTGGAGGAACTGGGATTCCTGTCATTCTAAAAAGCCTGCGGGAAAAAGATGTGGAAATCGCTGCTATTGTAACGGTGGCGGATGATGGTGGTTCTTCAGGTGAACTCAGAAAAAATATGCAGCAATTGACACCGCCAGGCGATCTCCGTAATGTCCTTGTGGCCATGTCGGATATGCCTAAGTTTTATGAGAAAGTCTTTCAGTATCGCTTTTCTGAGAATGCGGGAGCCTTTGCTGGCCATCCATTGGGTAATCTCATCATTGCTGGTCTGTCAGAAATGCAGGGTTCGACCTATAATGCCATGCAGTTATTGAGCAAATTTTTCCATACAACAGGGAAGATTTATCCTTCCAGTGACCATCCTTTGACCCTGCACGCAGTCTTTCAGGATGGGACAGAGGTGGCTGGAGAGAGCCATATTGCAGACCATCCAGACATGATTGACCATGTCTATGTAACCAATACCCTCAACGATGATACGCCTCTGGCCAGCCGTCGAGTAGTGCAGACCATTCTTGAAAGTGACATGATTGTCCTTGGACCTGGTTCCCTCTTTACCTCGATTTTACCTAATATCGTTATTAAGGAAATCGGGCAGGCGCTTTTGGAAACCAAGGCAGAAATCGCCTATGTCTGCAATATCATGACCCAACGTGGGGAGACAGAACATTTTACAGATAGCGACCACGTGGGAGTCTTGCATCGTCACCTTGGCCGACCTTTTATCGACACTGTCTTGGTGAATATCGAAAAAGTGCCTCAGGAATACATGAATTCCAACCGGTTTGATGAATACTTGGTGCAGGTGGAACATGATTTTTCTGGTCTTTGCAAACAGGTCCCTCGTGTGATTTCATCCAACTTCCTTCGTTTGGAAAATGGGGGTGCCTTTCACGATGGGGATTTGCTTGTGGACGAATTGATGCGGATTATACAGGTGAGAAAATGAGTTTTACAGTAGCAGTAAAAGAAGAAATCCTAGGTCAGCACCATCTGAGCCGGCATGAATTATCAGCTATTATCAAAATGTCTGGTAGCATCGGTCTCTCGACCTCGGGCCTGACCTTGTCTGTCGTGACAGAAAATGCCAAACTGGCTCGTCACCTCTATGAGTCCTTTCTCCATTTCTATGAAATCAAATCGGAAATTCGCCACCACCAACGGAGTAATCTTCGCAAGAATCGGGTCTATACCGTTTTTACAGATGAAAAGGTGCAGGACCTGCTGAGTGATTTGCACTTGGCAGACTCCTTTTTTGGTCTGGAAACAGGTATTGATG
>CAUPZW010000076.1:0-2860 GCA_963515655.1 Streptococcus mitis | reverse complement strand
AAGCGGTCTCCAGCATCTCCAAGACCTGGAACGATATAACCGTGTTCGTTCAAGCGTTCATCCAAAGCTGCTGTAAAGATTTCTACATCTGGATGAGCTTCTTGAAGAGCTTTTACACCTTCTGGAGCAGATACAAGGCAGACAAATTTGATATTTGATGCGCCACGTTTTTTAAGCGAGTCAACAGCTAAAATTGCTGAGCCACCTGTTGCCAACATTGGGTCTACGACAAAAATTTGACGTTGGTCAATATCTTCAGGCAATTTCACCAAATACTCAACTGGTTGAAGCGTTTCTTCATCACGGTACATACCGATGTGACCAACCTTAGCAGCTGGAACCAAGCTCAAGAGTCCGTCAACCATCCCGATACCTGCACGCAAGATTGGAACGATGGCCAATTTCTTACCTGCCAATTGTTTTTGAACTGTTTTTGTGATTGGTGTTTCGATTTCCACATCTTCTAGTGGAAGATCACGAAGTACTTCATACCCCATCAACATTGCAATCTCATCGACTAGCTCACGGAAAGCTTTTGTAGAAGTATCTGTACGACGCAAGATTGACAATTTGTGTTGAATCAGTGGATGATTAATAACTTCAATTTTTCCCATTTTTGGAATTCCTTCTTTCAATTTATTCCTCTTATTATACCAAAAAACGGTTTAAAAATCTTTCTAAACCATTTATTTTTGATAATTTTTACATTAAATCAGCCTCTTTAAGAGCTGCCTGTACTGTCTCAAGTGGTAAATGGGTCAATTCTGTTCCCTTTTCTTGATAAAGGTATTGGGCATAGTCGTCCATTCGGTACTGGTTGATATAAACCACGCGCTTGCAACCCACCTGTAGCAATTGTTTTGTACAGTTGAGACAAGGAAAATGGGTTACATAGGCTGTAAAGCCTTTAGGAACACCACGTTCTGCACCTTGTAGAATGGCATTAACCTCAGCGTGAAGGGTACGAACACAGTGGCCTTCAATGACCAGACATTCGTGATCAATACAATGCTCTGTACCTGACACCGAACCATTGTAACCAGTGGAAATAACCTTATTATCCTTTACCAGAATTGCGCCCACTTTGGCTCGTTTACAAGTGGAACGATTGGCAATTAATAAGGCTTGAGCTGCAAAATACTCATCCCATGCTAGTCTGTTTTCAGTCATCTCTTTTCTCCTTTTTCTCTATTTTTTTAAAAATGGTAAGCGTAAATCCGCAATCTTTTCAGCTGGTACCTTCATGCCATCCTTGGTCCATTTTAGAAGGACCGAGACGATGGCTGAACTCCAGAAGGAATGAAGATAAGAGCTGACACCTTTTGATGTTCCATGGTATTTTTCTAGAAATTCCTGCATGGCTTGGACAAAAATTTTTTCCAAATGGTAATCCAATGCCAATTGAATCACTCTGGCTTCTTTTCTGACCTCTCGGAAAAGGTGAACCCAGACTAGATAAAGGTCTGTCTTTAAATCGTAATGATGCAGCTGTTCCATGATATTGTAGACACTCCGTTTAAAGACGCTCTCTAAAATTTCCTCTTTGGAATCATAATTGCGATAAAAGGCCGCACGCGAAACGCCTGCACGTTTAACCAATTCAGAAATACTAATCTTGGTCAAGTCCTTTTTTTCCAAGAGTTGCAAGAGGGCTGTTTCAATCGCTTCTCTAGTTAATAAATTGGATTCTTGATTTGATTTTCTGAGATTTTCAAGAGATTTTTCAGAGATTCTACGTTCAGACATAACATTTTCTTTCTACTTGTCACAACAGACGGATGAGACTTTTGTTTCAAGGGCTTTCATGATATAATTGTAAAAAAAGACAGAACCTTTGTCAATGTATAACTGGCAAAGATGGAGAATTTCTATGACTTGGAAGATTATTGCTGACTCTGGTTGTGATTATCGTCAGCTAGAAACACCAGCTATTGACACGACCTTTGTAAGTGTTCCCTTAACCATTCAAGTAGCTGATCAGGTCTTTGTTGATGATGCCAGTCTTGATATTGACCAAATGATGGAAACTATGTATGCAACTGCAGAAGCTTCAAAATCAGCTTGTCCAAGCCCAGATGATTATTTACGAGCATTTGAAGGAGCAAAAAACATTTTCCTCGTAACCATAACTGGTACTCTTTCTGGTAGTCACAATAGTGCTCAACTGGCCAAGAATATTTATCTGGAAGACCATCCTGATACTAAGATTCATGTGATTGATAGTTTGTCTGCTGGTGGTGAGGTTGACCTACTCGTAGAAAAATTAAATAACCTGATTGACCAGGGCCTATCTTTTGAAGAAGTAGTTGAAGCTATCACTGCCTATCAAGAAAAAACCAAGCTGCTCTTTGTCCTATCCAGAGTTGATAACCTGGTGAAAAACGGCCGTTTGAGCAAGCTTATCGGTACAGTCGTTGGCCTTCTCAATATCCGCATGGTCGGAGAAGCTAGTGAAACTGGAACCCTCGAATTACTACAAAAAGCACGAGGTCCAAAGAAATCAGTTCAAGCTGCCTATGATGAAATCATTAAAGCTGGATATGCTGGTGGCCGTATTGTCATGGCCCAACGCAATAACGAGAAATGTTGCCAACAGCTTTCAGACCGAATCCGTGAAACCTTCCCATATGCGGATATTAAGATTCTCCCAACCTCTGGCCTCTGCAGTTTCTATGCAGAAGATGGTGGTTTTCTGATGGGATATGAAATTGATTAATTACATTCTTGACAAGAGGTGACTTCATCTCTTGTTTTTTTGTGGTACAATAGAGCTATGAAACATTTTGATACTATTGTCATCGGTGGAGGTCCTGCTGGCATGATGGCTACGATTTCCAGTAGCTTTTATGGACAGAAAACC
>CAUPZW010000075.1:0-3064 GCA_963515655.1 Streptococcus mitis | reverse complement strand
TGTTCAAAGCATCTACATAAGTGTCAGTCAACCAGTCAAGAGATTTTTCAAAGTTAGCTTTAACTGATTCAAATTCAAGAACTTCGTCACGGATTGGTTCGATGTCAAATACTTTGTAGTCTTTGTGAACATCGTCGTAACCACCGTTCAAACCAGTAAGAAGGGCTTTCAATACGTTTACACGAGCACCGAAGTACTGGATGTTGTGGCGTTGATCTTCATTTTCTGGGTCAAGTGGAGACACACAGCATGAGATACAGCTCATTTCACCGTATCCGTCTTTAGCCATTGTTGTTACACCTTCGTATTGGATAGAAGAGTGTTTGTGGCTCATGTGCATACAGTAGCGACGGAAGTTGTATGGCAATTTGTCAGTCCAAAGAACTGTCAAGTTTGGTTCTGGAGAGTTACCGATGTTGTCAAGAGTGTTCAAGAAACGGTAGTCCATCTTAGTAACACGGTGACGACCGTCGTTACCCATACCAGCCATAGAAGTTGTGATGAATGTTGGGTCACCTGAGTACAATTGGTCGTAAGCTTTTGTACGAGCAAATTTAACTGTACGAAGTTTCATAACGAAATCATCAACGAATTCTTGGATTTCTGATTCAGTAAATGTACCACGAGCAAGGTCACGTTCTGCAAAGATGTCAAGTACAATTGGCACACGACCTAGAGATGTAGCCGCACCGTTGATTACACGGCAGACAGCCATGAAGGCAATGTTAACCCATTGGATTGCTTCTTTAACGTTCATCGCTGGTTTGCGAACGTCAACTCCGTAAAGGTCACCCAAGCGAACAACTTGTTGCAATGCTTGGTATTGAAGGTTGACTTCTTCACGAAGACGGATTGTTTCTTCATCAATTTCTTTGATCGCATTCCAGTCGTTTACTTTTTCTTGCATCAAGTAGTCTGCACCGTAAAGAGCAAGACGTGCGTAAACACCGATGATACGTCCGCGTGAGTATGCATCTGGAAGACCAGTTACAGTGTGAGCGTGACGAGCGCGACGGATGTTTGAAGTGTAAGCACGGAAGATACCGTCGTTAACTGTTGTTACGTATTTTGTAAAGATTTCGTGAACAGCTGGATCTGGTTCGTATCCATTTTCTTTCAAAGTAGTTTCAGCCATACGGATACCACCTTTTGGCATGAAGTTCAATTTGAAGAGTTCATCGTTTTGGATACCGAAGATAACTTCGTTTTCTTTATCGATAAATCCTGCTGGGATATCAGCGATAGATGTTGGACGAGTGTCCATTGGGAAACGAGTTTCTTCGTAGTGAGCCTTAGTTTCTTCTACAATTTTTTTGATGTGAAGTGAACGTTCTGTTGGTCCTGCAAGGAAGCTTTCGTCTCCATCATAAGGTGTGTAGTTAGCTTGTACAAAGCGTGATACACTTGCTTTTTCTTTCCAATCTACGCCTTTGAAGCCTTCCCAAGCTTTATCAAAAATATCTTGTGCTTCAACAACTGTCTTAACAACCATGTTAATGTCCTCTTTTTTCTTTCTAGTAACAACCATCTGTTACATTCATGAGACAAGTATACCATACAGTAATCGTTTTCAACAAGTGATAAATCCCTATTTTTACACTTTCTTTTCTAAAACAGTCTATATTTTTCTCTAAACTGTATTATATTTTTGAAAAAATTATACCCTTTTTTCTTTTTTTCAGAAAAAAAGGTATAATGAAAGAAAATAAACAGTAAAAGGAGCTAGGCATGTTGATTTTTCCCTTATTGAATGATTTATCAAGAAAAATCATCCATATTGACATGGATGCCTTTTTTGCTGCGGTGGAAATCAGAGATAATCCTAAACTCAGAGGAAAACCTGTCATTATCGGAAGCGATCCTCGGCAAACAGGTGGGCGGGGAGTCGTTTCTACCTGTAGCTATGAGGCACGAGCTTTTGGTGTCCATTCTGCCATGAGTTCCAAGGAAGCTTATGAACGATGTCCCCAGGCCGTCTTCATCTCAGGTAATTATGAGAAATATAAGTCTGTGGGCCTCCAGATTCGAGCTATTTTTAAGCGCTATACAGATTTGATTGAACCCATGAGCATTGACGAAGCCTATTTGGATGTAACAGAAAATAAACTCTGTATCAAGTCAGCGGTCAAAATCGCTCGTCTCATTCAAAAAGATATCTGGCAAGAACTCCATTTAACTGCTTCTGCCGGTGTTTCCTACAACAAATTCTTAGCTAAAATGGCGAGCGATTATCAAAAACCACATGGTCTGACAGTGATTCTACCTGACCAGGCTGAGGATTTTCTCAAACAAATGGATGTGGCCAAGTTTCATGGAGTCGGAAAAAAGACAGTAGAACGTCTTCATCAAATGGGTGTTTTTACCGGCGCTGACCTACTTGAAGTTCCTGAAGTGACTCTAATAGACCGTTTTGGCAGACTGGGCTATGACCTGTATCGAAAGGCTCGTGGCATTCACAACTCCCCCGTCAAATCTAATCGTATCCGTAAATCAATCGGCAAAGAGAAAACCTATGGAAAGATTCTCCGTGCCGAGGAAGACATCAAAAAAGAGCTGACTCTCCTATCAAAAAGAGTCGCTCTCAACCTACATCAACAAGAAAAAGCTGGAAAAATTGTCATTTTGAAAATCCGCTACGAGGACTTTTCAACTCTTACTAAACGCAAAAGCCTGGCCCAAAAAACACAGGATGCTAGTCAGATAAGCCAAATAGCCCTGCAACTCTATGAAGAACTAAGCGAGAAAGAAAGAGGTGTCCGCCTGCTGGGGATTACCGTGACTGGATTTTAAAACCTTGAAGAGTTGCCCCTTCAAGGTTTTTCTTATACAAATAAACGAACAAAACTGTAAAGTAGCAAGACACTACCAAGCACGATGCGATATTTACCGAAAAGGGTAAAGTCGTGTTTTTTCACATAGCTGGTCAAGAAACGAATAGCCACCATACTGACTGCAAAGGCTACTCCCATGGCAACCAAGAGCAAGAATAATTGCCCAAAGCTCAAGAGCTGTCCTGCTTTTACAAATTTGAAAATCTTTAAGGCACTAGCTCCAAACATAACTG
>CAUPZW010000074.1:0-3209 GCA_963515655.1 Streptococcus mitis | reverse complement strand
GCAGTCTGGCAGGGTTTGGGCAATGCTCGGCTTCCCTTTTATGCGACAAGTATAGGAATGTGGTGTATCCGCATTGGAACAGGATATCTGATGGGGATTGTGCTTGGTTGGGGCTTGCCCGGTATTTGGGCTGGAACCCTTTTGGATAATGGTTTTCGTTGGTTATTTCTACGTTACCGTTACCAGCGTTATATGAGCTTGAAAGGATAGGAAATGCAAAAAACAGCTTTTATTTGGGATTTAGACGGGACTTTATTGGACTCTTACGAAGCAATTTTATCAGGGATTGAGGAGACTTTTGGTCAGTTTTCTATTCCTTATGATAAGGAGAAGGTGAGAGAGTTTATCCTCAAGTATTCGGTGCAGGATTTGCTTGTGCAGGTGGCAGAAGAACGAAAGCTAGATGTGGAAGTGCTCAATCAAGTGCGTGCCCAGAGTCTGGCTGAAAAGAATGCTCAAGTAGTCTTGATGCCAGGTGCGCGTGAAGTGTTGTCTTGGGCAGACCAAGTAGGGATTCAACAGTTTGTTTACACTCATAAGGGAGATAATGCTTTTACCATTCTAAGAGACTTGGGTTTGGAATCTTATTTTACAGAGATTATAACCAGTCAGAGTGGCTTTGCGCGGAAGCCAAGTCCAGAAGCGGCTACCTATCTCTTAGACAAGTATCAGCTGAATCCTGAGAAGACTTATTATATAGGGGACCGAACTCTGGATGTGGAATTTGCTCAGAATAGTAAGATTCAAAGTATTAACTTTTTAGACTCAACTTATGAAAGGAATCACAGAATTCAAGCGTTAGCAGATATTCCTTGCATTTTTGGGGATTGGGAACGATAAGATTGTGTCAGTTTTGTGACAGAGAGCTAACAAACTATTTCAAGTAACCGAGTTTGTTACAAGGAATAGACAGTTCTGTTAAATAGGCCCGAGAGGGCTTTTTTTCTGCTCTTTTTGTGTTATGATAGACAGGTACTCATTTGAAAGGAATTTGAAAGAATGAAGAAAAGAATATTATTAGCATCAACAGTGGCCTTGTCATTTGCCCCAGTATTGGCAACTCAAGCAGAAGAAGTTTTTTGGACTGCACGTAGTGTTGAACAAATCCAAAACGATTTGACTAAAACGGACAACAAAACAAGTTATACCGTTCAGTATGGTGATACCTTGAGCACCATTGCAGAAGCCTTGGGTGTAGATGTCACAGTTCTTGCGAATTTGAATAAAATCACTAATATGGACTTGATTTTCCCTGAAACTGTTTTGACAACTACTGTTAATGAAGCAGAAGAAGTAACAGAAGTTGAAATTCAAACTCCTCAAGCAGATTCTAGTGAAGAAGTGACAACTGCGACAGCAGATTTGACAACCAATCAAGTGACCGTTGATGATCAAACTGTTCAGGTTGCAGACCTTTCTCAACCGATTGCTGAAGCTCCAAAAGCGGTAGAAACTACAAGAACAAAAGAAGTGGCATCAAGTTCAGAAGTTGCAGAGACAGTTGCTACTGCAGAAGAAGTGGCACCATCTACAGGAACTTCTGTCCCAGCGGAACAAACAGCCGAAACAAGCAGTGCAGTTGCAGAAGCAGTTTCTCAGGCAACGATTCCAACTGAGAAGCATGAAACACAAGCAAGCACTCAAGCTGAATCAGCAGTAGAAGCAACTACAACGCCAGTAGAAGAAAAAGCAACCGAAACAACTGCAACAAGTTCAGAAGAAGCAAAAAAAGTAGCATCATTAAGTGAAGCTACAACAGCAGTTTCTACTTATCAACCAGAAGAGAAGAAAACAGTTTCAACAACTTATGCGGCTCCAGCTGCGCCTGATTATGCTGGACTTGCAGTAGCAAAATCTGAAAATGCAGGCCTTCAACCACAGACGGCTGCCTTTAAAGAAGAAATTGCCAACTTGTTTGGCATCACATCCTTTAGTGGTTACCGTCCAGGAGACAGTGGAGATCACGGAAAAGGTTTGGCTATCGACTTTATGGTACCAGAAGGCTCAGAACTAGGGGATAAGATTGCGGAATACGCTATTCAAAACATGGTTAGCCGTGGCATTAGTTATATCATCTGGAAACAACGTTTCTATGCTCCATTCGATAGCAAATATGGGCCAGCTAATACTTGGAACCCAATGCCAGATCGTGGTAGCGTGACAGAGAATCACTATGATCACGTTCACGTTTCAATGAATGGATAAACACAATTTAGTAACATCATTTTGACGAATGAGATCTAGCTTTCGTGATAGGAAGTGAGTCTCGTTCGTTTTTTCTTTGTCATACTCTTCGAAAATCTCTTCAAACCACGTCAGTTTTATCTACAACCTCAAAGCAGTGCTTTGAGCAACCTGCGGCTAGCTTCCTAGTTTGCTCTTTGATTTTCATTGAGTATCAATATGAATGGAAAATGGGAAGTTAGAATTTTGTAATGATCCAAGCATAATTCTTGCAATCTATTTTACTTTGCAATATAATTGATTTATCAACTATTGATAAATCAATAGATAAGAGGAAAGAAATGCTAGAGATTCAAGATTTACTGTATCAACTCCGCTTGTCTGAGCAAGCGAGCACGCAATTGTTTGAAAAAAGGCTTGGGATTAGTTTGACACGGTATCAGATGTTACTGTTTTTGCTTGAGAATTCTCCTTGTAATCAAATGGCGGTTCAGGAGCGTTTGAAAATTGATCAAGCTGCTTTGACACGACATTTTAAGATTTTAGAAAAGGAAAGTTTGGTGGAGCGTCATCGCAATCCTGAAAATCAGCGGGAAGTCTTGGTAGAGGCTACGAAGTATGCCAAGGAGCAGTTAGTGGATAATCCCCCTCTGAATCATATTAAGGTTAAGGAAGAGATGGAAAGTATCTTAACAGAGTCTGAAAGAACAGAACTCAGCCGTTTATTAAATAAATTGGTTTTGGGTATTGAAAATATAGAGATTTAAGGAGAAATAGATGTCAATTATTACAATCATTTTAGCAACGATTGTTGCTTTAGAGCATTTTTACATTTTTTATTTGGAAAGTATTGCAACGCAATCAGATGCAACTAGTCGTGTTTTTAACATGGACAAGGAAGAATTAGCTCGTCTGTCTGTAAGTTCATTGTTTAAAAATCAAGGGATTTATAACGCTTTGCTAGGAGTCTTTCTCTTGTATGGAATTTATTTCTCACAGAATTTAGAAATTGTGACTATTTTTGT
>CAUPZW010000073.1:0-3746 GCA_963515655.1 Streptococcus mitis | reverse complement strand
ATTTGGTAAGGCTGAAACGATACAAGAGGTTGAAGAACGTTTTAATATTTATATGAAAGTAATCCAGAAAAAATTAGCTGAATCAAACCATGCTATTGTTGGTTGTGGGATTCATCCCGACTGGGATAAAAATGAGAATTCTCCAGTGGCTTATCCACGGTATCGCATGTTGATGAATTATTTGAATTTGAGTAGCAATGTGACTGAGTCAGACTTACATCATTTCCCTGAATATGGTGCTTTTATCTGTGGTAGTCAGGTTCAACTGGATGTTTCAAAGTTTAACTACTTACGTGTCATTAATGCTTTTACCCAAATTGAAGCAGTTAAGGCTTATTTATTTGCAAACTCTGAGTTTTCGGGTGCAGATTGGGATACGAAAGTTTCAAGGGATATTTTCTGGGAAGAATCGATGCATGGTATCTATCCAGAGAACGTCGGTGTCAATGCTAGACTCTTTAAAGATGAAGACGATTTTTTTGACTATCTAGATCATTCTGCAATTTTTACTGCGGAACGTGATGGGCAAACCTATTATTTTTATCCGATTCAGGCTAGGGGCTATTTGGCTACATCTGAAATTCAAGCATATGCTCTTAATGGGGATGAGATTCTTATTTACCCTCAAGAGAAGGATTTTGAAACTCATCGTAGTTACCAGTACCAAGACTTAACGACTCGCGGAACAGTTGAGTTTCGTAGTGTGTGTACTCAACCTTTAGATAAAACCTTCGCTTCAGCAGCTTTTCACTTAGGATTGTTGGTTAATTTAGATAAGTTAGAAGCTTACTTAGAAACAGCATCTTTCTTTGAAGCATTTGGTCGTAATTACAAGTTT
This sequence comes from Streptococcus mitis, assembly GCA_963515655.1. GTDB lineage: Bacteria > Bacillota > Bacilli > Lactobacillales > Streptococcaceae > Streptococcus > Streptococcus mitis_DP. The sequence goes on along the minus strand of CAUPZW010000073.1, from coordinate 2,908 downwards.
TTAAGACGACAATTTTCTAAGAAAAAGCTTACAGATGAGGAAGAAACAGCGATTATTGAATTTTCCAAAGACTTATTCCTGTTAGCTGAGGAAGGACTGGAGATGAGAAATAAGCAAGAAATGACCTACTTACAGCCTTTGAAAGAAGAATTGAATCTATAATTTTTCTTATAAAGCGAGAATTTTCTGAAAAATCATGATATAATGGAAGAGACTATAGATAAAGGATAGAGAGTAATGACATTAGTTTATCAATCAACGCGTGATGCCAACAATACAGTAACGGCTAGCCAAGCAATTTTGCAAGGTTTGGCAACGGATGGTGGTTTGTTTACACCGGTAACTTATCCAAAGGTAGATTTGAACTTTGACAAATTGAAAGATGCTTCTTATCAGGAAGTTGCTAAGTTAGTTTTGTCAGCATTTTTAGATGACTTTACAGCTGAAGAGTTGGACTACTGTATCAACAATGCCTACGATAGTAAATTTGATACTCCATCTATTGCGCCTTTGGTGAAATTAGATGGGCAATATAACTTGGAGCTTTTCCATGGCTCAACGATTGCCTTTAAGGATATGGCCTTGTCTATCTTACCATACTTTATGACGACTGCTGCTAAGAAACATGGTTTGGAAAATAAGATTGTCATCTTGACAGCGACATCTGGTGATACTGGGAAAGCTGCTATGGCAGGATTTGCAGATGTACCCGGTACTGAGATTATCGTCTTTTATCCAAAGGACGGTGTCAGCAAGGTTCAAGAGTTGCAAATGACCACTCAGACTGGTGACAATACTCATGTTATCGCTATAGATGGTAACTTTGACGATGCGCAAACAAATGTGAAGCACATGTTTAACGATGTGGCTCTTCGTGAAAAATTGGCTACCAACAAGTTGCAATTTTCATCTGCTAACTCGATGAACATTGGTCGTTTGGTACCACAAATTGTTTATTATGTTTATGCCTACGCTCAGTTGGTCAAGACTGGTGAGATTGTGGTTGGTGATAAGGTCAACTTCACAGTACCAACAGGAAACTTTGGAAATATCTTGGCTGCCTTTTATGCCAAACAAATCGGTCTTCCAGTTGGTAAATTGATCTGTGCTTCAAATGACAACAATGTTTTGACAGACTTCTTCAAGACACGTGTTTACGACAAGAAACGTGAGTTTAAGGTGACAACTAGCCCATCTATGGATATCTTGGTATCTTCAAACTTAGAGCGTTTGATTTTCCATCTTTTGGGGAATAATGCAGTTAAGACAGCTGAACTCATGAATGCCTTGAATACACAAGGACAATATGAGTTGACAGACTTTGATGCAGAGATTTTGGACCTCTTTGCAGCTGAATATGCTACTGAGGAAGAAACGGCAGCAGAAATCAAGCGCGTTTATGAGTCAGATTCTTATATCGAGGATCCACATACGGCAGTTGCCTCAGCAGTTTATAAGAAATACCAATCTGCTACTGGCGATGCGACTAAGACAGTAATTGCTTCAACAGCTAGTCCATACAAGTTCCCAGTAGTTGCAGTAGAAGCTGTAACAGGGAAAGTTGGTTTGTCTGACTTTGAAGCCTTGGCTCAATTACATGAAATCTCAGGAGTGACTGTGCCACCGGCAGTTGATGGACTTGAAACAGCTCCAGTTCGTCACAAGACAACAGTGGCAGCTGCTGATATGAAAGCAGCGGTTGAGGCTTATCTAGGACTTTAAGACAGAGGGAGTAAACTCGGTTGGGAAACCAACTGAGTTTCTTTTCATCAGGAGGAAGGATTGTTTAAGAAAAATAAAGACATTCTGAATATTGCCTTGCCAGCTATGGGCGAAAACTTTTTGCAGATGCTCATGGGGATGGTGGACAGTTATTTGGTTGCTCATTTAGGATTGATAGCCATTTCAGGCGTATCAGTAGCAGGTAATATTATCACCATTTATCAGGCGATTTTCATCGCTCTGGGAGCTGCTATTTCCAGTGTTATTTCAAAAAGTTTAGGGCAGAAGAATCAGTCTAAGTTAGCCTATCATGTGACTGAGGCCTTGAAGATTACCCTACTATTAAGTTTCCTTTTAGGATTTTTGTCCATCTTCGCTGGGAAAGAGATGATAGGACTTTTGGGGACGGAGAGAGATGTAGCTGAGAGTGGTGGACTGTATCTCTCTTTGGTAGGCGGATCGATTGTTCTCTTGGGCTTAATGACTAGTCTGGGAGCCTTGATTCGTGCAACTCATAATCCACGTTTGCCCCTCTATGTGAGTATTTTATCCAATGCCTTGAATATTCTTTTTTCCAGTCTAGCTATTTTTATCCTGGATATGGGGATAGCTGGTGTTGCTTGGGGGACAATTCTGTCTCGTTTGGTTGGTCTTGTGATTTTGTGGTCACAATTAAAACTGCCTTATGCGAAGCCAACTTTTGGTTTAGATAAGGAACTATTGACCTTAGCTTTGCCAGCAGCTGGAGAGCGGCTTATGATGCGGGCTGGTGATGTCGTTATTATTGCCTTGGTTGTTTCTTTTGGAACGGAGGCAGTGGCGGGAAATGCAGTCGGAGAAGTCTTGACCCAGTTTAACTATATGCCTGCTTTTGGAGTTGCTACAGCAACGGTCATGCTGGTAGCTCGAGCAGTTGGAGAGGATAATTGGAAAAGAGTGGCTAGTTTGAGCAAGCAAACCTTTTGGCTTTCTCTGCTTCTCATGTTGCCCTTGACCTTCAGTATCTATGCTTTGGGTATACCACTAACTCATCTCTATACGACTGATTCTCTAGTGGTGGAGGCTAGTGTTCTAGTGACACTTTTTTCACTACTTGGTACTCCTATGACGATAGGAACAGTCATCTATACGGCAGTCTGGCAGGGTTTGGGCAATGCTCGGCTTCCCTTTTATGCGACAAGTATAG
>CAUPZW010000072.1:0-4008 GCA_963515655.1 Streptococcus mitis | reverse complement strand
GGGCAATCTCAATAATCTCCAACAAGAGTTCCTTAGGATAAAGGGCTCCAGTTGGATTATTTGGATTGATAAGGACGATTGCCTTGGTATTTGAAGTGATTTTTGACTTGATATCGTCAATATCTGGATACCATTCTGCAGCTTCATCACAGATATAGTGAACGGCATTTCCTCCAGCTAGACTGACAGCTGCTGTCCAGAGAGGATAGTCTGGCATAGGCACCAAGACCTCGTCTCCATTGTCCAAAAGCCCCTGCATGGACATGACAATCAGTTCACTAACACCATTTCCAAGGTAGATATCATCAATATCTACGTTTGGGAATTTCTTCAATTGGCAATACTGCATGATGGCCTTACGGGCTGAGAAAATCCCTTTGGAGTCAGAATACCCCTCACTATCACGCGCATTCATAATCAAGTCATGAATGACCTCGTCTGGCGCTGTAAAGCCAAATTCTGCTGGATTTCCTGTATTCAGACGTAAAATCTTTTCTCCGTTTGCTCGCATTCGCATGGCTTCTTCCAAAACAGGGCCACGGATATCATAAGCAACATGCTCTAACTTACTAGACTTGTTATATTCTTTCATCTTGTTTCCTCAATTCATCGAGATAGTAACATTATACCACTAGAAAGAGAATGCGACAAGTTTACTGAAATGTGTTACTAAAATCCTACAGAAGAAAAGCCTCACTAAAAGCGAGGTCAAGACAGGGGAGATAGCAGGCATTTTGCAAAGACACATCACATACCAAAAGATAAACCTAGAAAAAGCAAGCCTAAAAAGGAGTCATAAAGAAGATTGAACATGAGGAAAAGTCCCCATATCATCAAGCAATCCCAACGCCCACTTCTTTTTGCAACTAGAAATAAGAGCAGATGGTAGAGTACATGAAAGACTAAAAAGCCGATAAAACCTGGATAAAGAAGCGGTACCAGACTCTCTAATTGCCAGATCATGATAACTTCTACCACGACTGAAACTAAAATAATTCCATAATAAAGGAAATTTGATGTTTGAAAAGAGTTTTTCATCATTCTCCCTCCCTTCACTTGTTTCCTGCTATCTTTTCTTTTATTTTATCATATATTTATATAGATTTTAAGCGCTAAGATTCTTTTGAAAAATACTTTTTTGCTTTACTTCTATAGTGAAAAGGTTTACAATTATAGTAAGAAAATTTCAGGAGGTTTCATTATGGCACAACGTTACCAAAATATCATGGTCGCAATTGATGGTTCTAAAGAAGCGGACTTGGCTTTTGTCAAGGGAGTCCATTCTGCTCTACGAAACGACGCTAAACTCACCATCGCTCATGTCATTGACACACGAGCACTCCAAAGCGTATCCACCTTTGATGCTGAAGTTTACGAAGAACTCCAAGTCGACGCTGAAAGTCTGATGAAAGAGTACGAAAAACGTGCTAAAGATGCTGGTGTAGCAGATGTTCATATCGTTATTGAAATGGGAAATCCAAAGACCCTCTTGGCACGTGCTATTCCCGATGCAGAGGAAGTAGACCTCATCCTCGTTGGCGCAACAGGTCTCAACGCCTTTGAACGCCTCTTGGTCGGTTCTTCATCTGAATACATTCTCCGCCATGCTAAGGTCGATTTGCTGGTTGTGAGAGAACAAGAAAAAACCTTATAATTACGAAGAAAAGGAGCCCAGAGCTCCTTTTTGTTTACTGTTTATTTCTCTCTTTATGGCGCTCATAAGCCTTGAGCTGGCGCTGCAGTTCCTTTTTAATAGCAGGTTCTGGAGCATATTTTTCTTCCCAATCATCTGGCTTTAAGATTTTATGGGTTACTGGATCAAAATGAGCCTTGCCATCTGGAAAAATTTTCCCCATATTGGCCTGATGGACGATATCAAAAATACGTTCAGGGTCAACCCCCATCAAGACAAAACTACCATAGGTAAAATAAAGCGTGTCAATCAGGGCATCTACCTGACCTATCAAATCTTGCTGAGCAGGCGTCTTCTTGGCTACTTTATCTGCTGCCTTATCAAGAGCTTGATGAAGTTGCGATAGAGCTTGACCAAAGTCCTCTTCAGAAGGGCTGGCTGCTCGAACAAACTCCACCAATTCTTCTATTTTAAAGCCAGCCCTGTGGGTTGCACCTTCTAAATCCCAAGCTCGAGGTTCTTCTTGAGTTCGTTCGTCCATCATGTGGTGGAAGGTCTTGACCTTATTGAAATGATAGTCACGGCTGACAAAGACCTTTTCTGAAGCCAGAACACCAAAATGTTCCAAGGCCTTGTGGATTCCATCTTGCTGATTGCTGGTAGTGATGTGCTTGGCAACTTCCTTGACACTGCTACTACCATTTCCCATAGCGACCGACATACCAACACCAGCCAGCATTTCTAGGTCGTTATCCGAGTCACCAAATGCCATGACTTGGTTGAGATCAAAACCATATTCTTTCCCAACTCGTCGTATGCCTTCCAATTTAGAGTTCCCTTGATTGATGACATCCGCTGCAAAAGGATTGCTACGTGTCAATTTCAAGTCTTCAAAATCAGCTGCCGCCTTCTCAGATTCCTCTGGCGTCATCAGCATCAAAACTTGGTAGATAGGCTGATTCATCAGGTGAAGCAGGTCTTCTTCCTTTTGGGGAACAACTTTGCTGACCATACGATTAAAGGAATGACTCACTGTCCGAGTTAAAACTGAGGGAACGAAACGACTGATTCGTTGGGAAAAAGAACCCAGACCAAAGGACATGATTTTGGAACCCAGCATGGCATCCTTGGTCCCTAGGGCAATCTCCTTGCCCTCTTTTTTAGCATAAGTAATTAGATGACGCAAATGTAACTTGGAAATTGGGCTCGTGAACAAGACTCTGTCTTTATTAAAGATATACTGGCCATTGTAGGTTACCGCAAAATCCAGATCCAAATCGTCCATCAATTCCTTAACAAAAAAAGGTCCTCGCCCTGTCGCTACACCAACTAGCACCCCTTGTTCTTTGACAATTTTAATCGCGTCCTTAGTGGATTTCAAAACACTCTTGCGATCGTTGACCAAGGTTCCATCAATATCAAAAAAAACAGCTTTGACTTCCATCCTATCCCAATCTCCCCTTTTGTGATACAATGATTATACCACATTTCAGAAAGAGTGAGTAAATCATGCCTAAGAAAATCCTTGTTTTACATACGGGTGGAACTATTTCCATGCAGGCCGATGCTTCTGGCGCTGTTGTGACGAGTTCGGATAATCCCATGAACCATGTGTCCAACCCACTTGAAGGAATCCAAGTCCACGCCTTAGACTTTTTTAACCTGCCAAGCCCCCACATCAAACCCAAGCATATGCTGGCTCTCTACCAGAAAATTAAAGAGGAAGCTGCTAACTACGATGGAGTGGTGATCACACACGGGACCGATACTTTAGAGGAAACAGCCTATTTCCTTGATACCATGGAAGTCCCCCATATGCCTATCGTTCTAACAGGGGCCATGCGCAGCTCCAATGAACTCGGTAGTGACGGTGTTTATAATTATCTGAGTGCTTTAAGGGTGGCTAGCGATGACAGGGCTGCTGATAAAGGAGTTTTGGTTGTTATGAACGACGAAATCCATGCTGCCAAGTATGTTACCAAAACACATACGACTAACGTCGGTACCTTCCAGACCCCAACACACGGGCCACTTGGTCTCATCATGAAACAGGAAATACTCTACTTTAAAACAGCTGAACCTCGTGTCCGCTTTGACCTTGATCACATACAAGGATTGGTACCTATCATCTCGGCTTATGCTGGTATGACAGATGAGCTGATTGATATGCTGGATTTGGAACAATTGGACGGTTTGATTATCCAAGCCTTCGGAGCTGGTAATATTCCCAAAGAAACGGCTCAAAAATTAGAAAGCCTCCTGCAAAAAGGAATCCCAGTCGCTCTGGTTTCACGATGCTTTAACGGTATCGCTGAGCCTGTTTATGCCTACCAAGGTGGGGGCGTGCAGTTGCAAAAATCTGGTGTCTTCTTTGT
>CAUPZW010000071.1:0-4083 GCA_963515655.1 Streptococcus mitis | reverse complement strand
AGATAAAGACCAATAATCGGACGTTTCCCCGACTCCTGACTCATATCCATCATCAAGCGAACAGGAGCAACCGAAGACAAAACTAATAAAATGGTCCCCACAATTCCGTAACTCAGAATCGTGTCAATATAAAGACTATGAGCATGTTCATGATAAGGAGCATGTATCCGAGGATAAGAGTGCATATAGGTCAATGGCCCCTCGCCCCAAAAAGGATTTTGCTTAAACAAGGCCATCCCAGCATCCCAAATAGAAATGCGTTCTTCCATAGAAGAGTCTAAAGTCCCCATCCGAACTCCTAAATCACTGGAAAAGAGGAAACTCAAGCCAATGGCAAAGACCCCAATACTAAGCCAAAAGGCCTTCCAGTTTTTAATGGTCGTAAAGAGATAAATAATGGCTCCAGCTATAATAGCAGGAAAGGCAGTTCGATTTTGCGTAAAATTCAAACCAAAGAGATTCACAAAGCCTGCAATCACACAGAATACTTTCAACCAATTCAACTTAGTCGTTGTAAACAGATAGAAAGCAATCATGATACAGAAACAACAAATAATTCCATAATAATTAGGATTAAAGAAGGTCACTTCTGCCCTATTCTGATGCCACACCTGCATATTGGGTGAAAGAAAAGCATAGTTAAATTTCTTCACAATTTGGAAATGTTCTAAACTCGCAAAAGCAGCTGATAAGACGCTACCAAACAAGACGAGCTGCAAAATCAATCGAAAGAATCTATGTGATAAAACCGATTGATAGTGCAAAAAGAAAACAGTAAATAGAAACATTCCTACCGAAGCCACAAGACCCATCCAATTTTGTGCAAAAACGGATATAACAGTACTATAGCCAAGAAAAAGAAGCAGCATCGGATGCTCCCCCATTTTCTGAAGAATACTTTTCATGTCTCCTGTAAAAATCAAGCTAATAATATATAAACAGAATACAACTACAAAAAGATAAAAGGGTAAAAAGATACTCAGGATAATTCCCAATAAAATCAGCTCTTTACTAGACAACCCTTTCAGCTTTTCAATAAAGCCTATTGATTTCAAAATGAATCCTTTCTCTCCAAATCAACTGATTCAGATAATAGTAAGCTACCCTTTATTGTACCACTTTTTTAGCAATTTGAAAACAAAGGAAACGTTTACTAGGTAAAAAAGGGAGCAAAAATACTGGGATTTCAAAACTCAATCATTAGTACTACATTTACTCCAAGAAAATCATACCGTAAAGACTAGGCATATGTTAAAATAGTAGTAATAAAATATAGATTAGGCGCAACTATCCAAACTAGATTCAAATCATATACTATTCTTAAAGAAAGGCAACACTATGAAATCCTACCAAGCTGTCTACCAAATCCTATCTAAAGAAACCGACTATATCAGCGGAGAAAAAATTGCAGAAGAACTATCCCTAAGCCGAACATCAATTTGGAAAGCCATCAAGCGACTAGAACAAGAAGGCATTGAAATTGATAGTATCAAAAACAAAGGATATAAACTGATGAATGGTGACCTTATTCTTCCAGAGATTCTAGAAAAAAATCTTCCAATTAATGTCAGTTTTAAACCAGAAACAAAATCGACACAACTAGATGCAAAAGAAGCAATTGATTTAGGGAATGAAGCAAATACTCTCTACCTAGCTTCCTATCAAACAGCTGGCCGAGGCCGTTTTCAACGTTCTTTCTACTCCCCACAAGGGGGCATTTATATGACACTCCATCTTAAACCAAATCTCCCCTATGACAAATTACCATCCTACACACTACTTGTAGCAGGAGCTGTCTACAAAGCCATTAAGAACCTAACTTTAATAGATATCGACATAAAATGGGTCAATGATATCTACCTAAACAATCATAAAATTGGAGGAATCCTTACTGAGGCAATGACCTCTGTAGAAACTGGCTTAGTCACAGATATCATTATTGGAGTAGGAATCAACTTTACTATTAAAGACTTCCCCCAGGAATTAAAAGAAAAAGCTGCTAGTCTATTTAAAGCACCAGCACCTATAACCAGAAATGAATTAATTATAGAGATATGGCGTGCTTTCTTCGAAACACCAGCAGAAGAGCTATTATACCTATATAAAAAACAGTCCTTCGTTCTAGGAAAAGAAGTGACTTTTACACTAGAACAGAAAGACTACAAGGGGCTTGCTAAAGATATCTCTGAAAGTGGAAAACTTTTAGTTCAATGTGATAACGGAAAAGAAATCTGGCTAAATAGCGGAGAAATTTCACTAAAGAGTTGGAAGTAGTAATAAACAAGCACAACCATAAAATCGACAATATGTAGTTGATTGAAGTTAGATTATTACATAGTGACTGCTAAAACATTTCTAGAATTTAATTTGATTTTCCTAATCGATTTGTTCATATCTTATTTCAATCTACTATAGTTGACAAAGAAGCTCTATAATTTCTGTAGTGGGTAAATCCCCTATGGATATTATGGAGCCTATTTTGTGTAGAAAAAAAGTCCCATAAGATCTATAATGAAAAGCAACCAAACCATCATTAGAAAGAATCATATGGAACAATTATGTTTTATCACAAAACTACTCGATATCAAAGACCCCAATATCCAAATTATGGATATCGTTAATAGGGATTCACACAAGGAAATCATCGCTAAACTGAATTATGAGGCTCCACCTTGTCCTGATTGTGGTAGTTTGATGAAGAAGTATGACTTTCAAAAACCGTCTAAGATTCCTTACCTTGAAACAACTGGTATGGCTACTAGAATCCTACTTAAAAAGCGCCGTTTTAAGTGCTCTATCATTGCTCTAAAATGATGGTAGCTGAGACTTCTCTCGTCAAGAAGAATCACCAAATCCCTCGTATCATCAATCAAAAGATTGCTCAAAAGTTGATTGAAAAAACTTCTATGACCGACATTGCTCATCAGCTGGCCATTTCAGCTTCAACTGTTATTCACAAACTCAATGACTTCCGTTTTAAGCATGATCTTTCTTGTCTTCCTGAAATTATATCCTGGGATGAGTACGCTTTTACAAAGGGAAAGATTAGTTTCATTGCGCAAGATTTTGAAAAGCTCAATATCATTACTGTTCTTGAAGGGAGAACACAAGCTATCATCCGGAATCACTTTCTGCGCTACGATAGAGCCGTTCGTTCTCAGGTGAAAATCATTACTATGGATATATTTAGTCCCTACTATGACTTGGCTAAACAGCTTTTTCCGTGTGCAAAATTGTACTTGATCGCTTTCACATTGTTCAACATCTAAGTCGTGTCATGAGTCGTGTGCGTGTCCAAATCATGAATCAGTTTGAGCGAAAATCCCATGAATACAAGGCTATCAAGCGCTACTGGAAACTCATTCAACAGGATAGCCGTAAACTGAGTGATAAGCGATTTTATCGCCCTACTTTTCGTATGCACTTAACTAATAAAGAGATTCTAGACAAGCTTTTGAACTATTCAGAAGACTTGAAACATCACTATCATCACTATCAGCTCTTGCTTTGTCACTTTCAGAATAAGGATCCGGAGAAATTTTTCGGGCTCATTGACGATAATCTAAAGAAGGTTCATTCTCTTTTTCAGACTGTCTTTAAAACCTTTCTCAAGGAAAAAGAGAAGATCGCCAACGCCCTTCAACTACCCTATTCCAACGCCAAACTGGAAGCCACCAATAATCTTATCAAACTTATCAAGCGCAATGCTTTTGGTTTTCGAAACTTCGAAAGCTTCAAAAAACGGATTTTTATCGCTCTGAACATCAAAAAAGAAAGGACGAATTTTGTCCTTTCTCGAGATTATACTCAATAAAAATCAAAAAGCAAACTAGGAAACTAGCCGCAGGCTGTACTTGAGTACGGCAAAGTAACGTTTACACGCTTTGAATTTGATTTTTGAAGAGTATTAGCTTTTCTTCAACCCACTACAGTTGACAAAGAGCCAAAAAACTTCAGATAAGTAATACAATTAAGTTTTACAAATCTGAAATTATTATTCTACTATTCTTAAAATACAAAAAGAGAGATATAAACTCTCAATAAAACGGAGAATAAGGGATTCGAACCCTTGCGCCAGTTACC
>CAUPZW010000070.1:0-4098 GCA_963515655.1 Streptococcus mitis | reverse complement strand
ATGGCAATCAATATGGGGGCGGATGACTTTGTGACCAAGCCTTTTGACCAGCAGGTTCTTCTCGCCAAGGTTCAGGGCTTGTTGCGCCGTTCCTATGAGTTTGGGCGTGACGAGAGTTTACTGGAATATGCTGGTGTTATCCTCAATACCAAATCCATGGATTTACATTATCAAGGCCAAGTCTTGAACTTGACCAAGAACGAATTCCAGATTTTACGCGTGTTGTTTGAGCATGCGGGCAATATCGTAGCGCGTGATGATCTCATGCGGGAACTTTGGAACAGTGACTTTTTCATTGATGATAATACCCTCTCTGTCAATGTAGCTCGTTTGCGTAAAAAATTGGAAGAGCAGGGCTTGGTGGGATTTATCGAGACCAAGAAAGGAATAGGGTACGGATTAAAGCATGCTTGATTGGAAACAATTTTTCCTAGCCTATCTGCGCTCTCGTAGTCGTCTGTTTGTCTATCTGCTTGCTTTAGCATTTCTAGTTTTGCTCTTTCAGTTTTTATTTGCTAGTTTAGGAATTTACTTTCTCTACTTTTTCCTCTTGTGTTGCTTTGTAACCATCTTATTTTTCACTTGGGATATATTGGTGGAAATGCAGGTCTATCGTCAGGAAATTCTCTATGGGGAGAGGGAAGCTCAGTCTCCTTTGGAAAGAGCCTTGGCTGAAAAATTAGAAGCGCGGGAGATGGAACTCTATCAGCAGAGATCTGACGCAGAAAGAAAACTGACGGATTTGCTGGATTACTATACCTTATGGGTCCACCAGATTAAGACGCCCATTTCAGCTAGTCAACTCTTAGTTGCAGAAGTAGCCGATCGCCAACTGAAGCAGCAATTAGAACAGGAAATTTTCAAAATCGATTCCTATACCAATCTAGTCTTGCAGTACCTGCGTTTAGAAAGTTTCCATGATGATTTGGTCTTAAAGCAGGTTCAAATTGAGGACTTGGTCAAGGAAATAATTCGTAAATATGCTCTTTTCTTTATTCAAAAAGGCTTAAATGTCAATCTACATGACCTTGATAAAGAAATCGTGACGGATAAAAAGTGGCTACTAGTGGTTATTGAGCAAATTATCTCAAACAGTCTCAAGTACACCAAGGAAGGTGGTCTGGAGATTTATATGGAGGGCCAGGAACTCTGTATCAAGGATACAGGAATCGGGATAAAAAACAGTGATGTGATTCGAGTCTTTGAACGCGGCTTTTCAGGCTACAATGGTCGCCTAACCCAGCAGTCATCTGGACTTGGCCTTTATCTGTCCAAGAAAATTTCTGAAGAACTGGGTCACCAGATTCGTATCGAGTCTGAGGTCGGGACAGGAACGACAGTGCGGATCAAATTCTCTGAAGTGAAGTTAGTCCTTGAGTGAGAATAGACAATGGGGTTGAGTTAAAACTCATTTTTTTCAGGAATTGAGTTTTTACCCAATCTCTTTTTGCTATATTTCAGGATATTTGAAGACTGTTTTTTACAAAACCAATAATAGAATTTTTAATACGGAATATAGTATAAATACTGGTTCAAAGTGAAGTTTTGTATGCTTTATACTTTTGTTGAGTATAAAATCTATAAACTAAGGGTGAATTACAAAAATTAATTTGAGATGAAGTGAATTGTAGACTTGGGAAATGTCTCCTATTCAATTTCAGAATGAATCGTTGATACAGGATTAAAAGAACTGCAGCTTTCTTTTTATTTTGAATGAGATAGGTGTATATAGATTTGTGTAACTGGTGTAGAACTGTTTCCAAGAATTTATTGCTTGTATCGAATACACACATTCTATTGATTTTGAACTAGTTTTTAATTTCTAAATGTTATAATAGTTTTATCAAGTAAAAGGAGACTGCCATGATTGCAGACAATATAAAATTCTTACGAAAATCACATAATCTGATATAACCAGAATTTTCACGGATTGTGGGTGTGTCACGAAATAGCCTAAATCGTTAGAAAAACTGAAAAAGCTTTCAATAGAAGTATTGGAAATATTCATTTTACATCTATCAAAGAAACATGGGATAGACCTATATTTTACAAAATAGCAAATTATATTTTGAATGATAGTAAAAACTGCAGTACTTGTGTGATTTACAATTATTGCACTCAATGTCCGAGTATCGCACTATCTGAAATAAGGAATAGTAGAGATTGTTCTGCGATATGTAAAAAAAAACGCATTAGCAAGGAGTATCGTATATGCTACCATATCTTAAAACTATTAGATGGTATCTCTTCTTTAATTTTCTTTTTGGTGTAGTATCGAATATCTGCACAGCTTTGTTACCGTATTTCACGCAGGCATTAATCAAAGGGGATTATCAAGTAGCTCTATATGGTTACTCTATGTCAGTGGCAGGCTATTTGAGTTGTAACTATATCCAAATGATACTTGATTGGAAGCAGGGGATTATCTTTTCGACTACTTTGAAAAATGAGTGGTTTCGTTCACTTCTGGGACTCAGTCACCACGATTTCAAGCAGAAAACAGTAGCAGAGTATATTTCCTATCAATCTAATGACCTAGATTCGTTGGAAAAGGATTACCTTCCTCCATTGATGAGTTTTATCAAACAAATTTTACGTATCATCATTTACGCTTTCATTATTAGCAGAACAATTAATCCTATTGTATCACTGATTTTAATCTTTTCCACTGGAATTAGTATTCAAATTCCTAAAATCGTTGGGAAGTTGACCGCTAATCGTAGACAGGTTTACTTGAAAAAACAAGGAGATTACTATCGAACTTTGGAGGATTTGCTCATGGGACATCATTTGGTAAATAAACTAACTATGTCGCATTTTTTGAATCAACAAAAGAGATCTCTAAAGAATTTGCAGGATAAGTATTTTAAGTATGGTTTGACAAAAATTACAGGCATCTTATTGACAGGTGTTTCTTTTGAATTCATTAGTCTTGTTCTGTTTATTTATTTAGCCTACTCTCTATCTCACCAGCAACTCGGTATTCCTGAGGTGGTGGCGAGTTTCGGATATATTAATGCTTTTTCTGAACCAATACAGGAAATCCTTTATGATTTACAAATGTTAGAGTCCGTAAAGCCTGTAATCAAGAGTTTTCAAAACATTGTTGGGAGACCCGTTTCAGTTCAAGCACCTCAACATTCTTTTGATACGATTACTTTGAAAAATATTTCCAAACAACTGGGAGAATCAAAATTGATAATTACTTCCGCTACGATTCAAAAAGGGGATAAAATTGCGCTTATTGGTAAGAATGGGTCTGGAAAAAGTAGTCTTCTCAACATTTTAAATGGAACAGATGAAGATTTTGAAGGACAAATTGTGCTAGATGGGCTTGTTTTGGACCATCTTTGGGGAAGATTCGGTATGATTCTGCAACAAGAACATACATTTATTTCAAGTTATGAAAATAATGTAACGCTATTCAATAGTTTCAATGAAAAATTCAGAGAAGAAGATTTTGAAAAAATTCCACCACAATCCCTGTCAGGTGGTCAGCAACAACGAATGTATTTAAATCGTGAGAAAAATCGTAAAAATCCATTGCTTATCCTAGACGAACCTTTCTCTGCTTTGGATACTAATCAGTTTAAAATGGAATTGGAAAGAGTTCTGGAACTACCAAGTGCCGTCATTGTTACTTTACATCGCCAAAACGAATTATTAAGTAAGTTTGACCAAGTTTGGGAAATTAAGAATGGAGAACTTGTAATTTTGAAATAGCTAAATTATAAAGAATAAAACGCATAGTATCAAGGTTCTTCTGATACCGTTTTTCCCTCTTCGGATAAGGAAACAAAAATTTCTTGCTTCCTCTATCTGTTCAATTGATAGATTTCTTCAGAGAAAGGTTGTAAAATTTTTGATATAATATCAAGGATGGACTGATGGATACTTAGAGGATAATTTTTAAAAGAATAACAGGTGAGAAGAAAAATATATAAGATTGGACAGCAGTCTCTCTACCATCATCCATGCAGAAACAAGATTATATGAAATAAAAGGAGTAACCAATGACCGGAAACTATTCAACACGTGAATATCGTGAGAAATTATATGATGATCTTCATGTTCGATTAAGAGATACAGTGATTTTGA
>CAUPZW010000069.1:0-4188 GCA_963515655.1 Streptococcus mitis | reverse complement strand
ATCACAACATCTCCAAGTGGTGCCAAGACACCCCAAACAAGAGCATTTGCAACAATCTGAATGAGATTAAAGAAGACAATATCCTTCAACTCAAAAACACCCTGTGTTACTCGAATGTATTTTCTAAAGAGTCCTACAGCTAGACCAAAGAGCCCACTAGCAATAATCCAAGTCCACCACAGACCGTAGCCAGCAATAGCGTCCTTCACTGCATGCCCAATTAAGCCAACAAGTAGTCCCACTAGAGGACCAAAAATGATAGACAAGAGGCTCTGTACCGCATACTGAAGCTGGATACTTGTATTTGGAACAGGTGTCGGAATGCTGATCATCCCGATGACAACAAAGAGCGCAGCTCCAACACCGATAGCAACAACTTGTTTAATTGATTGATTTTTCATCTATATTCTCCTATTTTATGATTCTATTTTCTTTATTTCAATGGTCCAAGATGAACCGACACCCACATTATAGGCCTTGGCAAAAGAACCTTGGTTGATAGCCAAACCTAAACGATAGAGAGAGTTGATGTAAAGGATGGGTTGCCCAATTCTCACATCTGCAAATGATTTGCCATAGACAACCTGATTTTGATAGACCAGCATATCAGCGTGATAGATAGTCACTTCAAAACGGTCACCAAATTCTGGTTCCAGTTTGTAAAACTCTTCTCGTGTAATCGAGGTCCAAAGCGAGCCGAAACGTACATCCAGAATATCAATAGCTCCCTTCACCAAATGGTCTTCAATGATGGTCTCTACGACTGGAAGCTCCACAATCTGATCCACACTGAGCTCTGGCCCCACTTCCTCAAAAGTAATGTGACCACTGGCTAATTTAGCTCCAGTATAAGCATAAACATCACGACCGTGGAAGGTATAAGAATGCTCTGTGTTTTGACGTCTATTGGCTACCTCAGAAATTTCACGAATGGCTACAATACCAACGTGTTTCTTAATAAAAGAAAGAGTCCCATTGTCTGGCGTGACAATGTATTGATTTTTTGCAGTCTTGGCAACCACACTCTTACGTTTTGATCCGACACCTGGATCGACAACCGATACAAAAGTCGTTCCCTCAGGCCAGTAATCCACCGTCTGAAAGAGACGATAGCTCCCCTCAAAAATATTATAAGGCGTGATATCGTGCGTCAAATGATGAATTTTTAAGGTTGGAGACTCTTCTAAAGCCACTCCAATCATAGCCGATACCGCACCATCAACCAGACCAAAGTCTGATTGTAATACCAGTAAATTATTATTCATTTTATCTCCTTGTATATCCTTTATCATACCATATTTCAGAGAAAGTCGCTAATAGCTATTTTAATTGATTAGGGTATAGTTTTACCTTATAGCAAATTTCCTACTAAAAGCTCTTGTTATTAGCTAGTAGGTGCATTTTTTCTTGAAAAAAGGTATGATAGTTACATCATGAAAAAGTAGGTTTTAATATGAAAATTATCCTTGTCGGAGGGGGTAAAGTTGGTTTTGCCCTCTGTCGCTCCTTGGTTGCAGAAAAGCATGATGTTTTGCTGATTGAGCAAGACGAAGCAGTCCTCAATCATATTGTCAATCGCTTTGATATCATGGGTATCCTTGGCAACGGAGCTGATTTTGCCATTCTTGAGCAAGCCAGTGTCCAAGATTGTGACATCTTTATCGCCCTGACTGAGTACGATGAAGTAAACATGATTGCAGCCGTTCTAGCTAAAAAAATGGGGGCTAAAGAAACCATCGTTCGGGTGAGGAATCCTGAATACTCTAATTCTTATTTCAAAGAAAAGAATATTCTCGGTTTTTCTCTTATCGTTAACCCTGAGCTCTTGGCCGCCCGCGCTATCGCCAATATCATTGACTTCCCCAACGCCCTATCTGTCGAACGCTTTGCTGGTGGACGCGTTAGCCTCATGGAATTTATCGTCAGATCCACTAGCGGTCTTTGCCAAATGCCCATTTCTGATTTTCGGAAAAAATTTGGCAATGTCATTGTCTGTGCGATAGAGAGAGAGCATCAAATTATCATCCCAAGTGGTGATATGACCATACAGGATAAAGATAGAATATTTGTCACCGGTAACCGTGTTGATATGATGCTCTTTCATAATTATTTCAAATCTCGTGCTGTAAAGAGCCTTCTCATAGTTGGAGCAGGTAGAATTGCCTATTATCTACTAGGGATTCTCAAAGACAGTCGGATCGATACCAAAGTCATCGAGATTAACCCTGAAAGGGCACGTTTCTTTAGTGAGAAATTCCCTAATCTCTACATCGTTCAAGGAGATGGGACAGCAAAAGATATCTTGCTAGAAGAAAGTGCCCAAAACTATGATGCAGTAGCAACCCTAACAGGAGTTGACGAAGAGAATATTATTACTTCTATGTTCCTAGATAGTGTCGGGGTGCAAAAAAATATTAGCAAGGTTAACAGAACTAGTCTCCTTGAAATTATTCATGCGCCTGATTTCTCAAGCATTATCACTCCGAAAATCATCGCTGTAGATACAATCATGCACTTTATTCGTGGCCGTGTGAATGCCCAATATTCAGACCTTCAAGCCATGCACCATCTAGCCAACGGTCAAATCGAAACCCTGCAATTCCATATCAAGGAAGCCAATAAAATGACTGCCAAACCTCTTTCTCAACTGAAATTGAAAAAAGGGGTTCTTATTGCAGCCATCATTCGAAAGGGCAAGACTATTTTCCCAACTGGGGAGGATATGTTGGAAGTCGGAGACAAGCTCCTAGTAACAACCTTGTTGCCAAACATCACCAAGATTTATGATTTGATTGCGAGGTAAGAAATGAATAAAAGTATGATTCGTTACCTCCTTTCAAAGTTACTTTTGATTGAAGCTGTTCTTCTCTTGGTTCCTGTTGCGATTGCTGTCTATTACCATGAGTCAAGCCAAGTCTTTACAGCCCTCTTTACGACAATTGGGATTCTCGTATTACTGGGTGGTTCAGGAATTTTACAAAAACCAAAAAATCAACGGATTTACGCCAAGGAGGGAATCTTGATTGTTGCCCTCTGTTGGATTCTTTGGTCTTTCTTTGGGGGGCTCCCCTTTGTTTTTACTGGGCAAATTCCCAGCCTTATCGATGCCTTTTTTGAGATTAGTTCTGGCTTTACAACTACTGGAGCAACTATTCTAAACGATGTTTCGGTTCTCAGTCGTTCCCTCCTCTTCTGGCGAAGTTTTACCCACTTGATTGGAGGGATGGGAGTGCTTGTTTTCGCACTTGCTATTATGGATAATGCTAAAAATAGCCACCTAGAGGTGATGAAGGCTGAGGTCCCTGGCCCTGTTTTCGGTAAGGTTGTATCCAAACTCAAAAACACTGCTCAGATTCTCTATCTCCTTTATCTAGCCCTCTTTTCCCTCTTTGTCATCATCTACTATCTGGCAGGTATGCCCCTATTTGATAGTTTTGTCATTGCCATGGGAACAGCGGGTACAGGAGGATTTACCGTCTATAACGACGGAATTGCCCACTATGGTAGCTCACTGATTACCTATCTGGTTAGTATCGGGGTTTTGGTTTTTGGGGTAAATTTCAATCTCTACTACTACCTCATGCTCCGTCGCATCAAGGCCTTCTTTGGTGACGAAGAACTTCGGGCTTACTTGATCATCGTGCTGCTTTCTACAGGCTTGATCAGTCTCAATACCCTCTATCTCTACCCAGGATTTTCCAAGAGCTTTGAAATGGCCTTCTTTCAGGTTTCCAATATCATTACAACGACTGGTTTTGGTTACGGAGATATTACCAACTGGCCCCTCTTCTCCCAGTTTATCCTTCTCTTCCTCATGGGAATCGGTGGTTCTGCTGGTTCAACCGCAGGTGGACTCAAGGTTATTCGAGGCCTCATCCTTTCAAAAATTGCCAAAAACCAAATTTTGTCAATCCTATCGCCCCACCGTGTTTTGACCCTCCATGTTAATAAAACGGTGATTGACAAAGATACCCAGCATAAGATTCTCAAGTACTTTGTCATCTATTCTATGATTTTGCTAACGCTTATCTTTATTGTCAGCCTAGATAGCAATGATTTTCTGGTTGTGACTAGCGCTGTCTTTAGCTGTTTCAATAATATAGGACCTATCCTAGGAACCACTTCTAGTTTCTCAATCTTTAGTCCTATCTCAAAAATTCTCCTCTCCTTTGCAATGATTGCAGGTCG
>CAUPZW010000068.1:0-4246 GCA_963515655.1 Streptococcus mitis | reverse complement strand
GGAGCACTGAAGAACTTGCTTCAGTGCTTTCTTTTTTTAATGATGTTGAAGCTGCCTATGAAGGCAAGGTAGAAGCTAAAAAGTTACTGGACTCCTATAAGGGATTCAAGTCTGTCGTGCCAAGCAAGAGTGAAGAAAAACGTTTGGGACGAGAATTTGAAACAGTTAGTGGCTATTCGCTTTACCGAGCAGTTCAGGCTGCCAAGGAAAAAGGGGAAGGAAAGATTTCTCTTGGAAAGTAAATTTGAATTTGCTAAAGAGCTTGTTAAGAAAGCAGGTCAGTACATCCTTGACCATATGCAGGAAGACTTGTGTGTTGAAACCAAGTCCTCTCCAACGGATTTGGTGACCAGACTGGACAAGGAAGTTCAGGAACTTTTGGTTAGTGAGATTTTGTCCCGTTATCCTAAGGATAAGATTTGTGCTGAAGAAGGTTGTCTGAGAGCCTCGGTTCAAGAGGGCAAGGTTTGGGTCATTGATCCCATTGATGGTACCAATAACTTTGTCGCCCAGCAGGAAGATTTTGCTGTTATGATGGCTTATTTTGAAAATGGTCAGGGACAGTTTGGTTTGATTTATGATGTGGTCAAGGGGGATTGTTATCACGGTGGTGGTAAGTTTCCAGTCTGTCGAAATAATAAGCCCCTAGCTCCCTTTCAAGAAAAACCACTTGGAGATTTCCTTATTGCAGGGAATAGTGGTATGCTGGAAACCAATGAATGGGGGTTGGCTGATTTGAGTCGAGCCGTACTAGGTGTACGTGTCTATGGGAGTGCGGCCATTAGTTTTGCCAAGATTTTATCAGGGCGTTTGTTGACCTATATCACTTATCTGCAACCATGGGATTATGCTGCGGCTAGTATTTTAGGAGAAGGTCTGGGCTATCGGGTGGTGACCCTATCTGGTGAACCGCTTGATTTTCAAACCAGACAGCCAGTCATGATGCTACCTCTTGAGATGCAGGAGGAAATTCAGTCCTATATTTACGAAAGGAAAAGAACTTAAATGCAATTTCCAGAAGGATTTGTTGAAAAATATGAAGAGATACTAGGAGATGAGGCAAGAGATTTTCTTGCCTCTTTTGAGGAGGAAGCGGTTTCGGCCTTTCGGGTCAATCCTTTAAAAGAAGCCCAAGCTTCATTTTCTGATCCTATTCCTCAAACCCCTTGGGGACATTATGGGAAGGTATCAGGGAAATCGCCTGAGCATGCTACTGGTTTGGTTTATTCTCAAGAACCCGCTGCTCAGATGGTGGCTCAGGTAGCCAAGCCTAGTCCTGGGATGAAGGTCTTGGACTTGGCAGCTGCACCGGGAGGTAAATCAACTCAACTAGCAGCCTATCTAGCAGGTGAAGGTATTCTGGTTTCCAACGAAATTTCAAGCAAACGGGCTAAGATTTTGGTTGAAAACATGGAGCGCTTTGGAGCGATAAATGTTGTGGTTACCAATGAATCTGCTGACCGTTTGGCCAAGGTTTTTAAAGGTTATTTTGACCTGATTGTCCTTGATGCTCCTTGCTCTGGTGAAGGGATGTTTCGTAAGCAACCAGATGCTATGGACTATTGGAGCTTAGATTATCCAAGTCAATGTGCTAGTTTGCAAAGAGAAATTCTAGCAGATGCAGTGACCATGCTAGCTGAAGGTGGTCGCTTGGTTTATTCGACCTGTACCTGGGCACCTGAGGAAAACGAAGAGATTGTTAATTGGTTGCTGGAAGAGTATGATTTTGACTTGTTGCCGGTTGAACATATCAATGGAATGGTAGCTGGTATTGACCTGCCAGAAACGGCTAGGATGTACCCTCATCAGTTTAAGGGAGAGGGTCAGTTTGTTGCTCATTTTCAATTTAAAGGCGAAAATCCAGCACCTAAATGTAAGGCAAGTAAGAGTAATCTCAGCAGAGAACAAGTTGCCTTGTGGCAGGAATTTGCCCAAAAACATTTGAAAATCAATCTAAGGGGTATCTTGCAGACTTTTGGAGATCAGCTTTATCTCCTGCCAGAACTCTTGCCAGATTTAGGGAAACTCAAGATTGCTCGTAATGGACTGCATCTGGGCACTTTTAAGAAAAAACGCTTTGAGCCTAGTTTTGCTCTTGGTCTAGCCTTGAAACCGAGTCAGGTCAAGCAGTCGGTTGAAATTGACCAAGAGGAATTTGTAAAGTATGTGGCTGGAGAAACTGTTCAGCTGGTAGAAAGTCTGCCAAATGGTTGGTACCAAGTTTTGGTTCAAGGCAATGGGTTGGGTTTTGCTAAGGTGACTGGAAATGTTTTGAAAAATTATTTTCCCAAAGGCCTCAGATTCAAGTGAAAATGCTAGTCAAAGTAGCTTGTCTATGTTATAGTGGAAGTATGGATTTTTTTCAAATTGTCTTTCATTTTAAGTCAAAATTGGTGGAGAAGGAAACTGAGCAAATTTCTAGTAAAACTAAGCTAGCAACTTCAGTCACCTCCTAATTTTAAAAAGGAAAAACATAAATAAATAGTTGAAAAAATTCACAGCATTCACCATTATTTTCAAGGAGAAAAACAGTGAAAAAAAGGAAAAAACTCGCTCTATCCCTTGCAGCTCTTTTGCTAGCAGGTTCTTTGGCGGGATGTGCTAGCTGGATTGATCGTGGAGAATCCATGACAGCTGTTGGCTCAACGGCTCTTCAGCCCTTGGTCGAAGCAGCAGCAGATGAATTTGGCTCTATGCACGTTGGAAAAACAGTCAACGTCCAAGGTGGAGGATCTGGTACAGGTCTGTCTCAGGTTCAATCTGGAGCTGTTGATGTAGGAAATTCAGACGTATTTGCCGAGGAAAAAGACGGTATCAACGCATCCGCTCTAGTGGATCATAAGGTAGCCGTAGCAGGCTTGGCAGTAATTGTGAACAAGGAAGTTGACGTTGAAAATCTGACAACAGAACAACTCCGTAGCATCTTCACAGGCCAAGTAACCAACTGGAAAGAAGTCGGTGGGAAGGATTTAGCCATCTCTATTATAAACCGTGCAGCAAGTTCTGGTTCGCGTGCAACCTTTGATAGTGTTATCATGGATGGTCAATCTGCCGTGCAGAGTCAAGAACAGGATTCAAATGGGATGGTCAAAAACATTGTTTCTCAGACACCAGGAGCCATTTCTTACCTAGCCTTTGCCTATGTGGATGACTCAGTTAAGCGCATGAAGTTGAATGGTTATGAGCCGATTGCAGAAAATGTTACAAGCAATAACTGGCCTTTGTGGTCTTATGAACACATGTACACTCTAGGTCAACCAAACGAATTGGTGGCAGAATTCCTTAACTTTGTCCTCTCTGATGAAGCGCAAAGCGGAATCGTTAAGGGGATGGGTTATATTTCTGTTAAGGAAATGAAGGTTGAAAAAGATGCTGTAGGAACGGTGACAGCACTAGAAGGGAGTCATTAAATGAATCAAGAAGAATTAGCTAAAAAATTACTTTCTCCCTCAAAGAACTCTCGTCTAGAGAAATTAGGGAAAAGTCTGACTTTTGCCTGCCTCTCTTTGATTGTTATCATTGTGGCTATGATTTTAATCTTTGTAGCCCAAAAAGGTTTGTCAACCTTCTTTGTCAATGGAGTTAATATCTTTGATTTCCTATTTGGTCAAACTTGGAATCCTTCAGGTAAACAATTTGGTGCCCTTCCTATGATTTTGGGTTCCTTTATTGTCACAATCCTGTCCGCTCTTATCGCAACTCCTTTTGCCATTGGTGCGGCAGTATTTATGACAGAGGTCTCACCAAAAGGTGCGAGAATCTTGCAACCAGCTATTGAATTACTTGTCGGGATTCCTTCAGTCGTGTATGGATTTATCGGTTTGCAGGTCGTAGTTCCCTTTGTCCGCAGTGTCTTTGGTGGAACTGGTTTTGGGATTTTGTCAGGGATTTTCGTTCTCTTTGTCATGATTTTACCGACGGTAACCTTTATGACAACGGATAGCTTGCGTGCGGTGCCTCGTCACTACCGCGAAGCTAGTTTGGCCATGGGAGCCACTCGCTGGCAAACCATCTGGCGTGTGACCTTGAAGGCAGCTCGCTCAGGGATTTTCACTGCAGTGGTCTTTGGGATGGCGCGTGCCTTTGGTGAGGCCTTGGCCATTCAGATGGTGGTCGGAAACTCAGCTGTTGTCCCAACTTCATTGACAACACCTGCTGCGACCTTGACCTCTGTTTTGACCATGGGTATCGGAAATACCGTTATGGGAACAGTTGACAATAACGTTCTTTGGTCACTGGCCTTAGT
>CAUPZW010000067.1:0-4682 GCA_963515655.1 Streptococcus mitis | reverse complement strand
ATGATTGGGGCTAGTATATTTGGTATTTCAGCTGTACAAGCTGAGGAGGTGGCTTCATCCAATACTCAAACAGAAGAAACAACAGTTCATCAACCTCAGCCTTTAGATAAGCTTCCCGATGATGTGGCAGCTGCTATCGCAAAGGCTGATGAGAATGGTGGACGTGAGTTTGTAAAGCCAAAAGCTGAGTCGACAGAAGACAAAGTGACTAAGGATACAGAACCTACTAAACCTGTTAATGAAGGTAACCATGAATTGGTTAATCCTAAAGTTGAAACTCCAAATAAGGTAGGAGAAGAAAACGAAGCTGAAGAGAGGCAAAAAGCTGAAGAGACAAATCCAAAGACTGTGGAAGATGGTCCGAAATCTACAGCAGCAGTTGAAACAGATGTAAAAGAGGATGCTAAGAAAACTTCAGAAAAGGATCAGGTAAAACCGACTGCAGATCTCAAATCTTCTTCTGAAAAAACGCAAGCGCTTTCTAAAGAGTCAAGTAAAGCGGATGTTGAAACAGAGAAGCAGCTATTATCAGATCGAAAACAAGACTTCAATAAAGATTGGTACTTTAAACTAAACGCCCAAGGAGATTTTTCAAAAAAAGATGTGGATGTTCATGATTGGTCTAAATTGAATCTACCACACGATTGGAGTATTTATTTTGACTTCGATCACAAGTCTCCTGCTCGCAACGAAGGTGGACAGTTAAATGGTGGAACGGCTTGGTATCGTAAGACTTTTACACTGAATGAAGCAGACAAGAACAAGGATGTTCGTATCAATTTTGATGGTGTTTACATGGATTCTAAGGTTTATGTAAATGGTAAATTTGTAGGACATTATCCAAGTGGTTATAATCATTTTTCTTATGATATTACAGAATTTTTGAACAAGGATGGCAGTGAAAATTCCATTACCGTTCAAGTGACCAATAAGCAGCCAAGTAGTCGTTGGTATTCTGGAAGTGGGATTTATCGTGATGTAACCCTTAGTTATCGTGATAAGGTCCATGTTGCGGAAAATGGGAACCACATTACAACACCAAAATTAGCTGAACAAAAAAATAGCAATGTTGAAACACAAGTTCAAAGTAAGATTAAAAATACAGATAAAAAGGCTGCGAATGTCTTTGTGGAGCAACAAATTTTCACTAAGGAGGGTAAAGCTGTTTCAGAACTAGTTCGTTCTGAAACTAAGAGTTTGGCAGAAAATGAAACAGCACAATTTAATCAGAATATCCTGGTTAATCAGCCAACTCTTTGGACAACGAAAAGTTACCATCCTCAACTTTATGTTCTAAAAACAAAAGTCTATAAAGAAGGCCAGTTAGTTGATGTAACAGAAGATACATTTGGTTACCGTTATTTTAACTGGACAGCTAAGGAAGGATTTTCTCTCAATGGTGAGAGAATGAAATTCCATGGGGTAAGTATTCACCATGACAATGGAGCCTTGGGTGCAGAAGAGAACTATAAGGCTACTTATCGTAAATTAAAACTTCTGAAAGATATGGGAGTGAACTCCATTCGTACCACTCACAACCCGGCGAGCCCTCAGTTGCTAGATGCTGCGGCGAGTCTAGGACTTTTGGTTCAAGAGGAGGCTTTTGACACTTGGTATGGTGGCAAGAAGACTTACGACTATGGACGTTTCTTTGATCAAGATGCGACTCATCCCGAGGCTAAGAAGGGAGAGAAGTGGTCTGATTTTGATCTTAGAACAATGGTAGAACGTGATAAGAACAATCCGTCTATTGTGATGTGGTCTCTTGGAAATGAGGTAGATGAAGCGAATGGTAGTCCTCGTTCTATTGAAACTGCTAAACGTTTGAAGGCTGTTATCAAAGCGATTGATACCGAGCGTTACGTAACCATGGGTGAAAATAAATTTAGTCGTGCGTCTACAGGTGATTTCTTGAAAGTTGCAGAAATCATGGATGCTGTGGGTATGAACTATGGAGAGCGTAATTATGAAGCTGTTCGTAGAGCTCATCCAGACTGGCTCATCTATGGTTCTGAAACTTCTTCAGCTACTAGAACGCGTGATTCTTATTACAATCCTGCTCAAATCCTTGGACATGATAACCGTCCAAATCGTCACTATGAACAATCTGACTATGGTAATGACCGTGTTGGATGGGGAAGAACAGCTACTGAGTCATGGACTTTTGACCGTGATCATGCTGGCTATGCTGGACAATTTATCTGGACAGGAATTGACTATATCGGTGAACCAACTCCATGGCATAACCAAGATAATACACCCGTAAAAAGTTCTTACTTTGGTATCATCGATACGGCTGGTTTACCCAAGAATGATTTTTACCTTTACCGTAGTGAATGGTATAGTGCTAAAGAAAAACCAACTGTCCGAATTTTACCACATTGGAACTGGACTGATGAGACACTCAGGGATCGTAAGATGCTGGTCGATGGAAAGGTTCCGGTTCGTACCTTCTCAAATGCAGCAAGTGTCGAATTGTTCTTAAATGGAGAGTCACTTGGTAAAAAGGAATTTACTAAGAAAACGACAGAAGATGGACGTCCATATCATGAGGGAGCTAAACCAAGTGAATTGTATCTCGAGTGGCTCGTTAAATACCAACCAGGCACACTGACTGCGATTGCTCGAGATGAAAATGGCAACGAAATTGCGCGTGATAGTGTGACAACTGCTGGGGAGCCAGCAAGAGTTCGTCTGACTAAGGAAGAGCATGTTATCACAGCAGATGGTAAAGATTTATCTTACATCCATTACGAAATTGTTGATGGAGAAGGGAATGTTGTTCCGACAGCTAACAATCTTGTTCATTTCAATCTTCATGGTCAGGGACAGATTGTTGGTGTGGATAATGGAGAACAAGCTAGTCGTGAACGCTACAAAGCTCAAGCAGATGGAACATGGCAAAGACGTGCTTTCAATGGTAAAGGGGTTGTCATTGTAAAATCAACAGAAAAAGAAGGTAAATTTACTCTTTATGCAGATTCTGCTGGTTTAACATCTGATAGTGCAACAGTTGCAACCGTGTCTGGTAAGAAAGAAAACCGTCACTTTATAGCCTATGCTCCTGTGAAGGCCACAACTGATGTGAGTACCACTCCTGAATTACCACGAACAGTAACAGCTATTTATAGTGACGGTAGTGTTGAGGAAAAGACTGTAACATGGGACGTGCCATCTGACTTGCTTACAAGCGCAGGTGAGAAAAAAGTATTTGGTAATGTAGAAGGTATCGAAGCTAAGGCTGAAGCCCTTGTCAAGGTAGTTGCACTTGATAAGTGGTTGCCTAAGGTAGCGACAGTTCCAGTTGGTACAACGGCAGCTGATTTGGATAAAACGGTTACTGCTGTTTTGTCAGATGGCAGCTTGATTGATACAGATGTTGTGTCTTGGACCTTGAAAGATCCTGCCGCCTTGACTAAAGAAGGTGGACGAACTGAAGCAACTGGTAAATTGACAGATGACGATCGTGAAGTAACTGCAACCTTTATCGCAAGCAACAAGGAAACAGAAAGTACTGTTACAGGTCTCACGGTTGGAGATAAGACTCTTGAAAACTTTGAGCCTGGAAAGACTTATTACCGAGTATCCCTTCCTTACACTGCTAAAATCCCAAGTGTTGGAGCACAGACTACAGGCTATCAGGTAACAGTTCAGCAAGCTTCTGCTGATAATGGTTATCAGGCTTCTGTCTTCTTGAGTGACCAGAAGGGTGACTTGGTTCAAACTTACTTGATTCAATTCGTGAAGGAAGCACCTGCCTTGACCCGCTTGGAAGTAAACGTTGAAGGAAAAGAGAAAGCAACAGAAGATCAAGTTCTCCCTTATCATGTGATTGGGCATTATGAGGATGGTTCACAGACGGAATTTGCAGCGTCAGATGTCCACTTAGAAGCCAAGTCAGCTGATGGTGGTCATCTTGAGGTAAATAGACAGAACTTGTTGCTCTATACTAAGGGTCGTGTTACTCTAACTCCTCGTATTGACAATCAAACAGAAAAAACGCAATCTGTCGCAACTGAATTGGTGATTAAAGAAAATAAAGTAGAGAAGAAAATTGTCAAACTTCATCCAGTTTCTGCCTCTACCGATATCAATCAGCAACCTAATTTACCTAGTCAAGTTGGAGCAGAATTTGATAAAGGCTTGCCTCGTAAGGTAGCTGTAACTTGGGACAAAGTAGCTGAAAAAGAATTGGGGCACTATCATAGCTTTACCCTTAAAGGACATGTAGAAGGTACAGATATTGAGGCTCAAGCAACTGTGACGGTTGAAGGCTTGCAAGTTGCAGAGGAAATCAGCCTTACTCTTCCTAAGGGTGAGACAGTTCAATTGCCAGCCAGTGTACGTGCTTACCATTCTAATGGAACCACTATCTACAAAGATGTGGTTTGGGATCAGGTACCAGCTAACTTTAGTCAAACTGAAGGGGTGTATGAAATCAATGGTCATTTAGTTGGTAGCAATCTGACCACCAAGGCTCATGTCCGTGTTTCTAGTCAAGTGGTTGCTGGAAATAATATCTCTAAACAATGGACAGGTTCACAATTACCAGCAGCTATTGTATCCAATACAGGAGGGGATGATTCGGCTAATGCTTTGAACGACCTGACTGTATCAAGAACGCCTACAGATGCTAAAAATAGATGGACTACTTGGAGAACAAATACTGATAATGACTGGGC
>CAUPZW010000066.1:0-4837 GCA_963515655.1 Streptococcus mitis | reverse complement strand
TGGGCTAGAAAACTACCGTCTTTTTCCTGTCCAAAATGAGCAAATAAACGAGAAAAGCGCGTGTTAACCAGTTCTTGTTTACTGATTTTCTTTTGCTCCAAGTCCTTCCAGAGAGCCTTGTTCATAGGAACGTAATAGTCTTTATAGGCCTGAATATCTGCAACCCCTTCTTCTTTTAGAAGTTGCGTCAAAGCCACATCCTCAGCAGCATCAAAATCAAGCAAAGTGTGGTCAAGGTCGAAAAGTAGAAATTTGTAGGGCAATTTGAGGTTTTCCTTTCTAGGTACTTAATAGATTAGTTTATTTCTTCTTTTTCTTAGTTTTATTCATCAACATATCAACTACAACTGGAGTAACCACACTTCCCTTCGTTAAATTGAGAGAGTGAACATATCATACCAAAAACGAGAAGTCATCAGAAAGTACTGAAAACAATGGCTAAACCATTGAACTAATGTCCTCTATTTACGTGTATAATTTCCGTTAGCATCAAGTTGAATATAGTACGGTTTCATTCTATTACCAGCTAAATCTTCAGCCTCTACCTTTATTTTTTCATTAGCCCAGATGAAGTTTTTATCCATTCCCAAATCCCATATCTCAGAAGTAATGACACGTCGTTTCAATACTTGTCCTTTGGAGTTTGTAAGTGTCAAGTTAGTTGTTTCGTGAGAATCTAACGACAATTGTAATGATATAGATCCTTGAGAATGAGATATTATGTTGATTTTTAAATCTGGAGCAACGATATCATGGAAAGAAATGCTAATAGGATATATTCTTATTCCATGGAAACCAGGGTTTGTATTAAATTTCCTGACCAGATAGACTAAATAATCTCCCTGCTTTTTAGGAATAAATGAAAATTTACCAAATCCTGTTCTAAATCCATTGTTGATGTCAAATAACTCACTAACAAAAGTGATACCTTCGGGTAAATTAAATGCTTTTGCAGAATCCCACGTGTATCCATTAGGAAAATCATCTATCGTTATGACATTTTTATCAGTCAAAGTAGGATAGCGAACGGCATCATTCCAATTTAAATATTTTCTTGGGACAACTTCTACGAAGAAAGGATCAGTGGAGTTCAGCTCTGAAGTGTCTCTTCCCCATTTCGTATTCCATTTAAGCTTAATTTTTTGTTCCCCTTTTCCTTCGTAAGCTAGTAATTTAGGCAAATTCAGAAAGACTTCCGCGTTGTTAGATTTATCAGGGTGAAAATCAACACCATCAATGGTTTGAACTACTTTCCATTTGTCAGTTGGATCGTAGTTTCCAATTGTGCCGATAGAGTCAGACTCCCTCATATCTAAAGCCAGCCTAACAGCTTCCTCCGCGTTTGCAATCGGATATTTAAGATTATCATGAACTTCAGAATATCTACCACTGGCGGACTGAATAATAATATTTTTTACTTGTTCTCCTGTTAATTTCGGATGAGCTGACCAAACCAAAGCTGCAATTCCTGATACATAAGGAGTAGCCATGGAAGTGCCTTGTTTTCTTGTGTAACCACTGTTAATTGACGAGCTATATATTTCTCTTCCGTTTGATTTACCACCAGGAGCCACAATATCAACACGAGCACCAGTATTACTGAATGAAGATAGTTTATAATTTCCATCTACTTTTTTATTATCTATACTTCCGACAACGATAATACGGCTATAAACTTCCTGACTAATTTCAGGAGTGATAGCATTCAAATCGGATGCCCACTGCGAATCAATCCAATTGGAACCAGCAATTTCCCCTTCTTCGTATTCATATCCAAAATCCTTTTTGCTATTTTCTTTATATTTATCGTTATTTTCATTTCCAGCGGCTGTCACTATCAAAAAATCTTTTTTCTCTAGTAATTTCTCAAAAAACATCGCCGTAGCTCTAGCCGTCTCCTTTATAACTTGCTGAGCTTTTGCATTACCTTTGCTAGCTGAATATGCTACACCCAAATCAGATCGGTAAGCACGGCTAAAATTTATAATTTTTGCTCCACCCACAAAAATTTGTCTGTAATATATAAAATCTTCTTCCATAGTTGAAAATTTATTAAATTCGTTTTTCTCAATGCTTAGATACTCAGAAGAAGCTGCTAGGGAGTCATCTAAAATTTTAACATTTGGAGCGACACCGACAATACCAATGCCGTTATCTTTCTTCGCACCTATAATTCCTGCCACATGCATCCCATGCTTTGCATCTCTTATTTTGTCCTTCTTCATCTTGAGAAGTTCTTCTATACTCCTTTGATGCTTTTCCAGCGAAACATTCTCCACAATATTTAAATCTTCATGATAGGTCTGAATATAAGTTTCGACAACTCCAACCACTATATTTTTATCAACAATATTACCCTTATTTTCCTCTTTCAGCAATTTCCACGCATGTCTTGCTCTGATAACTTCCAATCCCCAGTTATCCCCAGAAGGATTTTCCTCATCCCAACCATCTAAGTTATTATCAAATGGGTCGTTTGGTTTTTCTAAATCTGATTTACTAGAATCCTCTACTACGTGAGTGTGTCCTACTTCCTGTTTTGTAGATACTGCCTCATCCGTTTTATCACTTTTTGTATCATACACCTGCACATTGTTGAGCTCAACAGTTCTTACCATTGGATTTTGATGCAAATCTTCCATCAACTTTTTCAGCTCTAAGTAAGATTTTACTTGACTGAGTTCCAGCTGGTAGTAATTAGCTTCTATCAAGTGACCTACAATGCTCATTTTGTACTCAGACGCTAAGCGTTCTACTTCTTCCTTAGAGATGCCATCTCGTGTTGAAAGGATGATTTGATTATCTACAAATTCAATACCCGTTTCCGAATCTTTTGCGATATGGTTGGCTTCAAGAGACTTGATATAACTTCCATCACCATCTGCTTCAGGCTTCTCAGTTGGTTTAATTTCTTTTTGTTTGTAAGTTCTTGTTTTAATCTGAGTAATTGTGACAACGCCATCAGCAGCTACTTCACGCTTCTTATCAATACTTTCCCGTAGGAATGTATATCCATCTATATTCTCAATAGGATGTCCCTCTTCGTCAACAGTTATGACTTTTTCTTGGGTTTGAATCTTTGCGTACATATTAGTAACCACAGGAGTTATCACTGTATCACCATTTTCTAAAACGGATTTTTCTTCCGAGTTTTGAGTAGTCTTGAGATAATAAATATCATTGCTCGGATTTGCCCCCATATCTACTCCGTCTTCATTGACATTTACAACTTTTGTAGGATTTGTAATTGTTCTAGTCTGGGATTGTTTTCTTGTTCCTCTTGTTACCACACGATTTACAGGTGGTACGATTTCTTTCACATCTTCTTTTGATGAAACGACCTGCCCATCACGAACGATTTCTGTTACAGTAACGACAGTATAGCCTACTTTTCCAGCAGTAACTTCGATTTCTGTTCCTTCTGCTAAAGTGTCATCATCTCGGTAAAGAGTTTCAAAGTTAGTGACATCACGTCTAACTTCTCTTATGCGTTGTTCCTCTTTTATTTCTGAAATAACTGTTTCTTCAACTGCCGAAGGTTTTGAATCAGGTTTTGGTTGCTCAGGTATAACTTCTGGTGTTTTTCCTTTCTCTACATTTTCTTTTGCAGGAAGATCATTTGCTTCTGTATTTGATTGAGGCTTATCGTCATTATTGGAAGAAATGACTTGTTTTGTTCCAACCCTAACTAGCTGATTTATAGGGGCAACTGTTGAGATTATTTCTTCTGAAGAAGATATAGTAACTCCATCTTTTAACACACTCGTGACATTCACTATTTGAATGCCCTCAATTCCCTCTCGTACTAGTTCTTCCTTCCCAACCTCTAATGTATCATCATAGATTAATTCTTTTGAAAACGGTAGAGATTCTTTTCTCTCCTTAACCACTGTTTCTATTTTTTCCTGCTGAACAGAATTTGAAACAGTAGTTTTATCAATAAAGCTTAATTCAGATTTGCTTGCAGTTTGTTGTGGAGAAACACTTGTACTTGTTTCAGATGTTGATATGACTGGTGCTAGAACAGGCGATGCCTCCCCTTTAATATAGCCGACAAATTCATACCCTGCTATAGAAAGTTGTGCTTTTGGAAGTTCGGATCCAATTGAAAGAGTTACTGTCTTACCATAGTTTTCTAAAGTGTGAACTGTAATAGCTGATACAGATGTAGCGGTTAGGGTTGTCCCTAAAATAAGTATTGATGATACTATCTTTTTATTACGACGACCTACACTTACCGCTACTACAATAAGACCAAGTCCCAATAAACTGACTAGATTAGAGTTATCATTACCCGTTTTTGGCAGACTTTGTTCATTAGTCTGCTTTACAGGTTTATAAACCAAATAATATGTAGCATTCTCTGTCACCTTATCAGGTAGGGATAAAACGATTTGTTCTTTTTCTTGTTCAGATAATTCATCAATGGTTACATACTGATAAGTTATGTTTGCCTTCTGCTCATAAGCCGAAACCTCGCCCGTCCAAAACAAACCAATACCACAAGATATCAATCCAATAGCTAATTTACGAAAAGAAAATCTTAATTGTCTTTCTTTATCCATGATGTCTCCTTTTAATTGCTCTTTTCCACTCCATTATATCAGATTTTTCTCTTTGTCTGTAAAAGAGTCACGTTTTCGTTCAAAAATAGTGTCATTTGAATAAAAAATATCCACTCGTGGAAATACTATCCTATACAATTGACAGCTCAAATCTTTCAGAATAGAACAATTCTAACTATCGAATACTCTAACTTCATAAATATCCATGTAATTCTAGACCTAGAATTCCTATAAACTAAATGTTTTCGCACTATTCTAAGCCATTGATTGCC
>CAUPZW010000065.1:0-4929 GCA_963515655.1 Streptococcus mitis | reverse complement strand
GGAGAGGACAAATGACTGCCAATTATTCAACACGGGAATACCGTGAGAAATTATATGATGATCTTCATGTTCGATTAAGAGATACAGTGATTTTGATGTGTGCGATTTTTATTGCCTCTATAGGTTTAAATATGAATTCAACAGCTGTCATTATTGGAGCCATGCTGATTTCCCCTCTTATGACACCGATTGTTGGACTCGGATTTGGTTTAGCTATTTTTGATACGCGTTTAATCAAGCAATCTTTAGAGGTTTTATTTACTCAAATATTGGTCAGTTTGCTTGTCTCGACTTTGTATTTCTGGATTTCTCCCTTATCTTATGCAAGTAGCGAGTTGATTGCACGAACCTCTCCAACCATTTGGGATGTTCTCATTGCTATTGCTGGTGGGATAGCAGGTTTCATTGGTTCAAGGAAAAAAGAAGCAAACAATATCGTACCAGGAGTAGCCATTGCAACAGCTCTGATGCCACCTATCTGCACTGCAGGATATGGTTTAGCTAATGGGAATGTACGATTTTTATTTGGGGCTCTTTATCTTTTCTTGATCAACTGTGTCTTTATCATGCTAATCAACATTGTTGGAACAAGAATTATGATGAGAAAATCTCCTTTAACTTCATTTAAAGAGCTGAGCATTAAAATGAGAATTGGCTTGATTTCTTTGATTGTATTGTTGATTCTTCCAGCTAGCTATTCGGCAGTTACTCTGACAATAGAACAAGCGCGCAAAGAAGGGATCAAACAGTTTGTAGGAAAAGAGTTCGCCAATTATACGGTTATTAATCAAGTCTACAAGTCAAGTAACAATGAATTGGTCTTGACGGTTGTTGGAGATCCGATTTCAGAAGAAGAATTAGAAACACTCCACCAAAAACAAGCCTCTTACGGTATTCAATCTGTTCAATTGAAAGTCAATCAAGTTCATAATTCGACAAAATTAGACAGTGATACGACCAAGGAATTTTATGAAACCATTAACAAGTATATCGATCAAAAACTCTCTGAAAAGGATTCACAAAAAGATCTCGTAAAAGAAAATGAAGCAGATAAGGATTGAGGATATCGACCTTATCCAACTCATGAAAGCAAATCTTGGGAGGGTATCCTATATCCAAAAATTAGTAGATAGAACGGATTATTGATGAGGATATCATTTGTGGTGCTTTGACCACTCACTACTAGCTCAGATTAAATAAAATATAAAAAAGCAACAGCTGTTTCAGTTGTTGCTTTTTAGCTAGCTAGGATTTTATCTCTTATTTCTCAACGCGTGATTTGTTGGCGATATCAGCTAGGATAGCTTGAACAAAATCATCTACTGAGACAGTTTGTGTTTCTTTTTGGCCGTAGCGACGAACGTTGACTGTTCCGTCTTCCATTTCCTTGTCTCCAACAATCAATTGGTAAGGAATCTTGCTTGTTTGTGAAGCACGGATCTTGAACTGCATTTTTTCATTGCGCTCATCTACGTCTGCACGGACACCACGGTCACGAAGTTTCTTAGCTACTTCCCATGCGTAGTCCACGTGTTTTTCGTTAGATACTGGGATGAGGGTTACTTGGTGTGGTGCAAGCCATGTTGGGAAGGCACCCTTGTAGTTCTCAATCAAAATAGCTGTGAAGCGTTCCATAGTTGAAATAACTCCACGGTGGATCATAACTGGACGGTGCTCTTCGCCATCAGCTCCGATGTATTTAAGGTCGAAGCGTTCTGGAAGCAAGAAGTCAAGTTGGATAGTAGAAAGAGTTTCTTCTTTTCCAAGGGCTGTCTTAACTTGAATATCCAATTTTGGTCCGTAGAAGGCTGCTTCACCTTCGGCTTCAAAGTAATCCACGCCCATTTCATCAAGGGCTGCACGAAGCATGGTTTGGGCATTTTCCCACATCTCATCGTTGTCAAAGTACTTGTGAGTATCTTGAGGGTCGCGAAGAGAGAGGCGGAAGCGGTATTCAGTCAAGTTGAAGTCTTCATAAACATCGATAATCAACTGAAGGGCACGTTGGAATTCTTCTTGGATTTGTTCTGGAGTCACAAAGAGGTGACCGTCGTTAAGAGACATTTCACGTACACGTTGAAGACCAGTAAGGGAACCAGATTTTTCGTAGCGGTGCATCATACCGATTTCAGCGATACGGATTGGCAACTCACGGTAAGAGTGAACATGATGTTTGAAGACTTGGATGTGGTGCGGACAGTTCATTGGACGAAGGACAAATTCTTCCCCGTCACCCATGTCCATAGTTGGGAACATGTCTTCTTGGTAATGATCCCAGTGACCAGAAGTCTTGTAAAGTTCAACAGAAGCAAGTGGTGGAGTGTAGACGTGTTGATAGCCAGAAGCTAGCTCTTTATCTACGATGTAGCGTTCCAACTCACGACGAATAGTCGCACCATTTGGCAACCAGAATGGAAGTCCTTGACCAACCTCTTGAGAAATCATGAAGAGATCAAGCTCTTTACCAAGTTTACGGTGGTCACGTTCCTTAGCTTCTTCACGCATTTGAAGGTAGTTTTTCAAGTCTTTCTTGTCAAACCAAGCTGTACCGTAGATACGTTGCATCATAGCGTTGTCGCTATTTCCACGCCAGTAAGCACCTGCTACATGGAGAAGGTGGAAGATTTGGATACGGCCTGTTGATGGGACGTGAGGGCCACGGCAGAGGTCTACATACTCACCTTGACGATAGATAGTCAAACCACCTTCGTCTTCAGAGTGTTCTTCAATCAATTCTAATTTGTAAGGGTCGTTCTTGAAGATTTCACGTGCCTCGTCTTTAGTCACTTCTTCACGAATTGATGGGAAGTTTTCTTTGACAATTTTTTGCATTTCTTCTTCAATACGAGGAAGGTCTTCGTTAGAGATTTGACCGGCAGTGTTGTCAGTATCGTAGTAGAAACCGTCTTCGATGGCTGGGCCAACTCCCAAGTGAATGTCTGGGAAAAGACGACGAGCTGCTTGGGCAAACAAGTGAGCAGCTGAGTGACGCAAGATTGGAAGGGCATCTTCGTGATCAGGTGTCACGATTTCGATGCTTCCATCTTCAGTGATAGCACGAGTAGTGTCGATGAGTTTGCCGTTGAATTTACCAGCCAAGGCTTTTTTTGCTAGGGAATTGCTGATAGATTGGGCAATTTCAAAAGTTGTAACGCCAGATTCGAATTCACGAACAGCGCCATCTGGGAAAGTAATGTTAATCATGATGTTCTCCTTAC
The DNA here is from genome assembly GCA_963515655.1 of Streptococcus mitis. Lineage (GTDB taxonomy): Bacteria > Bacillota > Bacilli > Lactobacillales > Streptococcaceae > Streptococcus > Streptococcus mitis_DP. The sequence goes on along the minus strand of CAUPZW010000065.1, from coordinate 1,711 downwards.
TTATATTATTGACGAATGTGTTAACCCTATTCTGAAAACAGGGACAGAGGACTGTGAAAGCTAGAAAAACAAAAAGCGACATCCTCGAAAGGACGTCGCAACGTGGTTCCACCTTCATTTATGTTCCTCAAAAAAGAGGGACACCTCTGATTGGCTTTAACGTAGCCACCGTTTTATGTTTTCATAAAAGTCAGTAGAGTAGTATCAGTTTAGGCTTTCTATGCGTTTCCAGCAACCACGCACTCTCTAGTAGAAAGGGACTAAGTGACTTGTCTCTATGGATTATTATAGCATGATTGTGAGATTTTTCAAGGATTTTGTGAAAGTTTTTTGTTTTTCATTTTTTGTAGAATATACTTGATACCAATACCGGAAGCCATGCCCGCCAGAGTCAAGGTTTCATAGGCTAAAAAGTAAAACAAGATAAATTCACCAAAGGTTATGATAGTAAAGCAAAAGAGCAGTCCGTTACCAATTAACCACCAAAGTGAGAAACGGAAACGGTAGCTATAGAGTAGCGATATAATCAAGATTACCAGAGGTGTAAAGAAGAGAAGATTGTTTATATAGAGTCCCTTGAGTGTAAGGGGGTCAGAAACAACTAGCAAGACCAACTCATAAAGTGGCCAATAAAAGAAAAATATGACCAGATAGTAGGGGAGATGGAAATAGAATCTACGCATGATAATCACCTCGTTTTAAAAAAACAGACAACTTAGATTTCTTGCTATGATTATTATAGCATGTTTAAAACAAGAAAGTAAATCTGTTGACAAAGATGTTAGTTATTGGTAGAATAGGGATTGTCGTAAAGACAAATAACTTCTTCTTGGTTGCAGGCATGCCAACCTGTCACTCGGATGAAGCCAAATAAAAAGGAGAAACATCATGGCAATCTCAAAAGAGAAAAAAAATGAAATCATTGCACAATATGCACGTCACGAAGGTGATACAGGTTCAGTAGAGGTTCAAGTTGCTGTCCTTACTTGGGAAATCAACCACCTTAACGAACACATCAAACAACACAAAAAAGACCACGCTACTTACCGTGGTTTGATGAAGAAAATCGGTCGCCGTCGTAACTTGCTTGCATACTTGCGTAAAAACGACGTTAACCGTTACCGTGAGTTAATCAACTCTCTAGGACTTCGTCGCTAATTCAAGATACAAAGGCCGTCAAAAGCACAAAGCAAAAATAGGAAAATTGACGAAGAAACTTCAGTTTCTAGGAGATTTTATCTTTTTTGCCAAGTGCTTAGGCCGTGTTCAATTGAGCATATCTTGATAATGAAGCTACTCTAAATTGGGTAGCTTTTTTGTATGGATTTTAGACAGAGCTCAAGTTAGCTCTCTGATTTTCAGAGGGCTTTTTACGTTGTCACCTTACCTCGATATACTCAAGTATTATCTTCGGTTACGGTTCCTAGCACTGTAAGGTAAAATAAACCAGATCTTCTCCCTTGGGGGAGATTTTTTTGTTTCACTAAAAATTTTGTACAATCTTCGGCTTACCACCTAATCTAAAACGTTTTATCCAGTAGGAATCATGATGCTAAGGGCGTAAGAAATCCGTATGAAAACAGGGAAAGGACACCGTGTTCGATGAGTGCAAGGAGTTTCATCTTTTTCACTAGGATTTTATCCCAATCTCAAATTAGCTCTCTGATTTTCAGAGGGCTTTTTTATTGAGGTTTTATCGGTCACAATTTTG
>CAUPZW010000064.1:0-4975 GCA_963515655.1 Streptococcus mitis | reverse complement strand
GGCTTTGGTTTGACCAAGAAAGAAAATCTGCTTCTTTTACGGGATCTGGATAAACTACATCAGAAGGGTTATCCAATCTTTCTTGGGGTATCGCGCAAGCGATTTGTCATCAATATCCTTGAAGAAAGTGGTTTTGAAGTCAATCCTGATACAGAACTTGGTTTCCGCAATCGGGATACGGCTTCGGCTCATGTAACTAGTATCGCTGCGAGACAGGGTGTGGAAGTTGTGCGCGTGCATGATGTAGCTAGTCACAGGATGGCAGTTGAAATTGCTTCCGCTATTCGTCTAGCTGATAATGCGGAAAATCTAGATTTAAAACAATACAAATAAAATGAAAGAATTCGAAAATAATCAGTGGATTGTCAACTACCGGACGGACCAACCGCATTTTGGCTTGGAACGAATGGTTGAACTGTTAGCTTTGCGTGGCAATCCCCATCTCAAACTCAAGGTCATCCATATCGGAGGAACCAATGGCAAGGGTTCGACTATTGCTTTTTTGAAAAATATGCTGGAAAAGCTAGGGCTGAGAGTTGGTGCTTTTAGCTCGCCCTATCTCATTCACTACACAGACCAGATTAGCATCAATGGGGAATCCATTCCCAAGGCTAGGCTAGAAGACCTCATGGCAGACTATCAGTCTTTGCTGGAGGGAGAAGCGGCCGCCAATTTACAGGGCACAACCGAGTTTGAGATTATTACAGCTATAGCCTATGATTACTTTGCCTCAGAGCAAGTAGATGTGGCTATCATGGAAGTGGGTATGGGTGGACTTTTAGATAGTACCAATATTTGCCAGCCTATTCTAACAGGCATCACGACCATTGGATTGGATCATGTAGCCCTACTTGGTAATACCTTGGAAGCCATAGCAGAGCAGAAAGCTGGTATTATCAAACAAGGTATTCCCTTGGTAACAGGTCGTATCGCTCCAGAAGCTTTGGCTGTGATTGACCGCATTGCGGAAGAGAAAGATGCGCCGAGACTTGCCTACGGGACAGATTATCAGGTCAGTCACCAAGAGAGTGTGGTAACGGGTGAAGTATTTGACTATACCAGTGCTGTCAGACAAGGTCGCTTCCAGACTGGCCTGCTTGGTTTGCACCAGATAGAGAATGCTGGGATGGTTCTAGCTTTACTTGATACTTTTTGTCAAGAAGATGGGCGAAAACTAGCAAGTAATGACTTGATTGCTCAAGCTCTGGAAGAAACAAGATGGCCGGGGCGTCTGGAGGTCGTGTCAAGGACCCCCTTGATGATTTTGGATGGGGCCCACAATCCCCATGCTATCAAGGCTTTAATAGCAACCTTGCAAGAACGTTTTGCGGATTATCATAAGGAAATCCTCTTTACTTGTATCAAAACCAAGGCCTTGGAGGATATGTTGGACTTACTGGAGGCCATGCCAGATACCGAGCTTACTCTAACACATTTTGCGGATAGTCGGGCGACTGATGAAAGCGTGTTGAAAGAGGCAGCCAAATCTAGAAATCTCAACTACCAAGGTTGGCAGGATTTTCTAGAGCAGAAATTGACAGATAAAAAAGAAGAGAAACAAACAGTTAGGATTGTCACGGGTTCCTTGTATTTCTTGAGCCAAGTGAGAGCCTATCTGATGGAGAGGAAGAACGAGAATGGATACACAAAAGATTGAAGCAGCTGTAAAAATGATTATCGAGGCTGTAGGAGAGGACGCTAACCGCGAGGGCTTGCAGGAAACACCTGCTCGTGTAGCCCGTATGTACCAAGAAATTTTTTCAGGTCTTGGTCAAACAGCGGAGGAACATTTGTCAAAATCCTTTGAGATTATTGATGATAATATGGTGGTAGAAAAGGATATCTTTTTCCATACCATGTGTGAACACCACTTCTTGCCATTTTATGGTAGAGCGCATATTGCCTATATTCCAGATGGCCGTGTAGCAGGTTTGTCTAAGCTAGCCCGTACGGTTGAAGTTTATTCTAAAAAGCCGCAAATTCAAGAACGTTTGAATATCGAAGTGGCCGATGCCTTGATGGAGTATCTGGGTGCTAAAGGAGCCTTTGTTGTCATTGAGGCAGAACATATGTGTATGAGCATGCGTGGTGTCAGAAAACCGGGCACTGCCACCTTGACGACAGTAGCTCGTGGTCTATTTGAAACAGATAAGGACCTCCGAGATCAGGCTTATCGTTTAATGGGACTATAATACTCTTCGAAAATCAAATTCAAACCACGTCAGCTTCCATCTGCAACCTCAAAACAGTGTTTTGAGCAGCCTGCGGCTAGCTTCCTAGTTTGCACTTTGATTTTCATTGAGTATAAAAAGAATCCGCTTCAAGCGGATTTTTCTAGAAAGGAATCATTATGGATCAACTGCAGATTAAAGATTTGGAAATTTTTGCCTATCATGGTCTTTTTCCTAGTGAGAAGGAATTGGGGCAAAAGTTTGTCGTTTCAGCCATCCTATCCTATGATATGACCAAGGCGGCTACAGACTTGGATTTAACAGCCTCTGTCCATTACGGAGAACTGTGTCAGCAGTGGACGACATGGTTTCAGGAAACAACTGAGGACTTGATTGAAACGGTAGCCTACAAACTGGTAGAACGTACTTTTGAGGCTTATCCTCTGGTTCAAGAGATTGAACTTGAACTCAAAAAACCTTGGGCACCGGTTCATTTGCCACTAGATACTTGTTCGGTGACTATTCATCGTCGTAAGCAACGGGCCTTTATCGCCCTAGGGAGCAATATGGGGGATAAGCAAGCGAACTTGGAGCAAGCCATTGACAAACTGCGAGCTCGTGGCATCCATATTCTCAAAGAATCCAGTGTCTTAGCGACGGAGCCTTGGGGTGGAGTGGAGCAGGATAGCTTTGCCAATCAAGTGGTTGAGGTGGAAACCTGGCTACCAGCACCAGTCTTGTTAGAAACCTTGTTGGCTATTGAGGCAGAGCTGGGACGGGTGAGAGAAATCCATTGGGGACCTCGTTTGATTGATTTGGACTTGCTCTTTGTGGAGGACCAGGTCATTTATACAGACGACCTCATCTTGCCCCATCCTTACATAGCAGAACGCCTTTTTGTTCTTGAGTCTCTACAAGAAATTGCGCCTCATTTTATCCATCCGACATTAAAGCAACCTATTCGCAACTTGTATGATGCTTTGAAAAAATAGAAAAACTCTAGTTTTCAGTCATGTAACTGAAGGCTAGAGTTTTTAAAATAGGTCATTTTCTTCTGGGAGAAGGATAGTTTCTCTACCATCCATGTCTAAAACCAGTACTCTTGGCGGATAAAGAGGGTCAAAAGGATGGTTAAAGTCAAAATCAATGGCTGTAGGGAGGTGTTGGCTTGAAAAGTGGAAGGTAATTTTTCCTTGGTTATTGAGCAATTGAAACTCGAGTTCTTCTTCCAATTCAAAGACATTTTTTAAGAAATGGTCGATGATATACCAAAAAGAATCAATGACATCATCAGGCAAGCTGGTAACAATGCCAAAACTAGCCGATCGCATCTGGGTATTGGTAAAAGCCATATCTCTGCCCCCTTTCTTTTCCCTTATCATACAGCAAATAGGATTAAAAATCAAGAAAAGGCGATTTTTTCTTCATAAACATAGTTTTCTATGAAATTTTTTTCAAACAATCTTCAAAAAATGCTTGAAAGTGTTTACAAATAGTGATAAAATGGAATAAGTAGAATCATGAAAACGAAATTTTCATACCGTCTCTTTTTTGGAGTCTCGTGAGGTATGATATAGAAAGGAAATGGAATGAATACAGACGATACAGTAACGATTTATGATGTCGCCCGTGAAGCAGGGGTTTCAATGGCGACGGTTAGCCGTGTAGTCAATGGCAATAAGAATGTAAAAGAGAACACCCGTAAAAAAGTGCTTGAGGTAATTGATCGTTTGGATTACCGTCCAAATGCCGTGGCGCGTGGTCTTGCAAGCAAAAAGACAACCACTGTCGGTGTTGTGATCCCAAATATTACCAATGGCTACTTCTCAACGCTTGCTAAAGGGATTGATGATATCGCTGAAATGTACAAGTACAATATCGTCCTTGCTAATAGTGATGAGGATGATGATAAGGAAGTTTCAGTTGTCAATACACTGTTTTCTAAGCAAGTGGATGGTATCATCTTTATGGGTTACCACTTGACTGAAAAAATTCGTTCAGAGTTTTCTAGATCTCGGACACCGGTTGTTCTTGCGGGAACAGTGGATGTAGAACACCAACTTCCGAGTGTTAATATTGACTACAAACAAGCTACGATTGACGCAGTGACCTACCTTGCTAAAGAAAACGAACGCATTGCTTTTGTTAGCGGTCCACTAGTAGATGACATCAATGGTAAGGTTCGTTTGGTTGGCTACAAGGAAGCCTTGAAAAAAGCAGGTATTTCTTATAGCGAAGGATTGGTATTTGAGTCTAAATACACTTATGAAGATGGCTATGCCTTGGCAGAGCGCTTGATTTCATCAAACGCAACTGCAGCAGTTGTAACAGGTGATGAATTGGCAGCAGGTGTCTTGAACGGCCTTGCCGATAAGGGTGTGTCAGTACCAGAAGAGTTTGAAATCATTACTAGTGATGATTCGCAAGTCTCTCGCTTTACCCGCCCAAACTTGACAACTATTGCCCAACCTCTTTATGACCTTGGTGCTATTAGTATGCGTATGTTGACGAAGATTATGCACAAGGAAGAGTTGGAAGAACGTGAAGTTCTCTTACCTCATGGTTTGACAGAACGTCGTTCAACACGAAAACGGAAATAGAAAAAGATCAGGGAATCGTGAAGATTTCCTGATTTGTTTTTAGAGGAGGGAATTAGCCTTCCATATAATCTTTCAAATCCTGTCCTGTTAGTCCGGCATTGAGGGCGATGAGGAGTTTCAAGCGGGCTTTTTGGGCGTTAAGTTCTTTGACAAAGAAGACACCAGATTTTTGCAACTGCACGCCCCCACCTTGGTAGGCATAAA
>CAUPZW010000063.1:0-4977 GCA_963515655.1 Streptococcus mitis | reverse complement strand
CTTACTATTATACAGCCTTTTTATTTTTTGTCAACTACTTTTTTAAACTTTTTTAATTTTTTTTGCATAGCTTCCTACCGGGTTCGGATATCAAACTCTTTAAACACAATACGTAGCTCCCTTAACACGCTTTGACGACCTCGAAAACGTTCATGTCTTAAGACGCGTTCTAACTCTTCTTGTTGTTCTTTAGTTTGTTTACTTCTATAATTTCTCAGTGTTTCATGAAAGAGATAATAATCGTCTAACCATAGACCTCCCTCTCCTATACGATGACTAATCTCACCTACTTCTTCATAAGGTTCTTTATCATATCTTCGCTTCTGGCTTTCTTGCTTACGGAGATAATCTAAAATTCGATTTCGGAACTTGGTTTTGAAATATTTCCTTAAACGAGGGATATCTTCTACCAGTTCTTCTTCTCTACTGATCAATTCATGTAAGCAAATCATTCCCTCTTGGTCCCAATCCGATAACTCCCATAAATGAAGGTAATATTCATTTCTACACTTGTATACAATGCCCTGGACTTCTTCATACAATTCTTTAAGCATTCTTTTCCCCTTTCTGTTTACAGTCTAACAAATCAAGAAGCTAATTGGGTTCATTTCATCCATTCTGCACCCTTTACTGCCTCAACTGCACAAAAAAGAGAGGTCTTGCCTCTCTTTGGGTTATAATTCTGCAATTTGGTTTAGATTTACTTCTGCAACTGTGTCATTACCAAACATAGAGATAATCATCTTCACTTTATTATTATCAATCTCTGTAATCTTACCAGTATAATCTGCAAAAGCACCGTCAATAATACGTACGGTTTGACCAACCTCAACATCGAAATCAAATTCTTGAACAGTTTGTCCCATAGATACCAAAATGTCACGAATTTCTTGTTCCAATAATGGAGTTGGTTTCGATCTGTTCCCGTGTGATCCGACAAATCCTGTTACATTTGGTGTGTTTCGAACGACAAACCAAGCTTCATCTGTCATGACCATTTCTACAAGAACATAACCTGGAAAGCGATTTTCTTCTATTTCTTTTCTCTTTCCATTTTTTTCAACTTGCACTGTTTGTGTTGGAATTTCAACGCGTAGAATATTATCCAACATATTGTAGGTTTGTGCACGTTGTAATAGATTTTCTTTCACCTTATTTTCATAACCAGAATAAGTTTGTAAAACAAACCACCCTTTATCAAAACTATCCATGATATTTCCTTTCATAAATAGAAGATCTCTAGAGTAAATAACTCCACTAACCTTCTAAAAAATGTTAATAAATCGAATCAAACCTGAAACAATCAACTGGTCAAAAATGTAAATAATTACTACAAAGAAAGCAGTGTATTCCATGATAGAACGAAAATCTCTCCAGCTTTCCTTGCGAGTTGGCCATGTTGTGTCTTTAAGAAGTCTAAAAATATCTCCAATAAAACGCATCGCTCTCTCCTATCTCGTTTCTCTGTGTGTAGTGTACTTGCCACAATGCTTACAAAATTTATTTACTTCTAGTCGTGTAGGCTTGGGGTTTCCGCTGATCTTGATTGAATAGTTTCTCGAACCACAAACCGCACAAGCTAGGCTTGCTTTTTTTAATGCCATAACGCCTCCATCTTATCTATTATAACAAGAAAGCTAGGCTTTGACAAGCATCTTAGCGAAATAGATTGACTACCGAATCCCATATTGTTTGAGCCTTTTCCTTAATCTTCGCATCCGAGATAGCCCGACTAGCCTCATCTACTAGACTTTGCGCACGTCCTCGAATATCAGACAAATTATCATCTGTCTGGCTATTATCATTAGTTTGTACTTGTCTTTTTTTGTTAGCTGGTGCAATTCCATTTTGCTTATAGGCATTTTCAACTGTAAAGGTACTTCCTGGTGTATAAGGTAAAATGGTATTCGCAATATTTCTAAAGACATGGGCTGCACCGTTTGAAGTAGAGCCTGCTAGATAGTGATTTTCATCAGTGGTCGAGAAACCAAGCCAATGACTAATCACTACATCTGGAGTATAACCAATTACCCACTGGTCACTTGTGTATTCCGGATTGAAAACTGCTTCAGTTGTTCCAGTTTTCCCTGCCATGACATAATCTGCAGGCGATGAACTAATACCGGTTCCGTTAGTGAATGTACCCAACATCATACTGGTCATCTTGTCAGCTACAGCTTTATCAATCACTCGTTTTTGTGAATTTTTATGGCTTGCAATAACCTGACCACTAGCATTTTCAATTCTACTAATAAAATGAGCTTCCGGCATTAACCCTTCATTTGCAAAGACAGCATATGCTTGAGCCATTTGAATAGGGTTGGTCTCAACACCGCTTCCCAAGGCGACACCAAGAACACGATCGACCTTTTCCATGTTGAATCCAAATTTTTCGCCCGCCTCAAAAGCCTTATCAACGCCCAAATCATTAACAGTGGCAACAGCAGGCAAATTAAGCGATTCTGCCAAGGCTTGATACATAGGAACTTCTCGACTCGTTTTGATTCCTGCATAGTTATCAACCTTATAGCTATCGTACTGCATGGTATGGTTATCCAACTGCTTATTCAAAGCCCAACCTGCTTCAACTGCTGGGGTATAGACAACTAAAGGCTTAATTGTAGAACCAGGACTACGTTTTGATTGGGTTGCATAGTTGAAATTCCGGAATCCAGTTTTATTATTGTCAGCAACTTGACCGACAACTCCACGAACTCCCCCTGTTTTCGGTTCGAGAGCTACACTTCCTGATTGAGCAAATGTTCCATCCTCTGCCCTCGGAAATAGCGATGTGTTTTCATAAACAACCTGCATATTTGCTTGGTAGTTTTGGTCCAGCTCTGTGTAAATGCGGTAGCCATTATTGACGATTTCTTCCTCTGTTAGATTATACTTAGAAACGGCTTCATTAACCACCGCATCAAAGTAAGAAGGATAGCGGTAATCTGAGATTTTCCCTTCATACTTATCGTGCAATTGCGACGTCATATCAATTCCCGTAGCTTCGGTTTCTTGATTTTTATCAATATATCCTGCTGCAACCATATTTTGCAAAACAGTATCGCGCCGATTGGTAGAATCTTCTACAGAATTCAAGGGGTTATACAGTTCCGGTCCTTTGAGCATCCCTGCCAGAGTCGCAGCTTGATCGAGACTCACTTCTGATGCAGAAACTCCAAAGTATTTCTTACTCGCATCTTCTACACCCCACACACCATTTCCAAAATAAGCGTTGTTAAGGTACATGGTTAGAATTTGATCCTTACTATATTTTTTTGTTAATTCTAAGGCCAGGAAAAATTCTTTTGCTTTTCTCTCAACAGTTTGATCCTGTGACAAATAGGCGTTTTTAGCCAGCTGCTGAGTAATAGTAGAACCACCACCTGAACGACCAGCCGTAACAATCGCCAAGAAGAAACGACCATAGTTAATCCCGTCGTTTTTATAGAAAGAACGGTCTTCTGTCGCAATAACGGCATTCTGCAAATTTTTACTGATATCAGTCAATTCAACGTAGGTTCCCTTTTGACCAGACAAGGCACCAGCCTCTTTTTCTTCACGGTCAAAAATGATAGTCCGAGTTTTCAAGGCATTTTGCAAATCGTTAACATTGGTTGACTTGGCTACAGCAAATAAATAGGTTCCAACTAGCAAGCCTGCACTCAAACCTAGTATAAGGACAATCTTTGTTAGATGATAGCGACGCCAGAATTTTCGAATTGGACCTACTTGGGCTAATTTTTTCCTATCACTGCGAGAACGGCGCAAGCTAGTAGAACCAGAATCCTCCGATTCACTTGTTTCTTTTTTAAAAAGAGAAAGAAATTTCTCAAATAATTTATCTAATTTCATGCGTTTATTTTATCATCTTCATCATAGGAAGACAAGAATTTAGCTATTTCCTATCCAAATAAGGCTTTTTTTGTTACAATATCTGTATGAAATTCACATTTACATTACCAGACTCTCTACCTCAAATGACGATAAAGCAATTACTTGAGGAACAACTCCTCATCCCTAGAAAAATCCGTCATTTTTTGAGAATCAAGAAACACATTTTGATTAATCGGCGAGAAGTTCATTGGAACGAGACGGTAAATCCTGGAGATGTTTGCCAGTTGACTTTTGACGAAGAAGATTATCCCGAAAAAGAAATCCCTTGGGGCAATCCTAACCTCGTTCAGAAAGTTTATCAAGATCAACACTTGATTATTGTAAACAAACCCGAGGGGATGAAAACGCATGGTAATCAGCCAAACGAAATCGCCCTTCTTAACCATGTCAGTGCCTATGTTGGTCAAACCTGCTATGTCGTTCATCGTCTGGACATGGAAACCAGTGGTTTGGTTCTCTTTGCCAAAAATCCTTTTATCCTGCCTATTCTCAATCGCTTACTGGAGAAAAAAGAGATTTCTAGGGAATACTGGGCACTAGTTGATGGAAATACCAACCAGAAAGAACTTATCTTCAAAGACAAAATTGGACGTGATCGTCATGATCGCAGAAAACGAGTAGTTGATACAAAAAATGGGCAATCTGCTGAAACACATGTAAGCAGATTAAAGCAATTCCCAAACAAGACCTCCTTGGTTCGTTGCAAACTAAAGACAGGGCGAACCCATCAGATTCGTGTGCACCTTTCGCATCATAATCTTCCTATCCTGGGTGATCCTCTCTATAATAGTAAATCAAAGACAAGTCGTCTTATGCTTCATGCCTTTCGACTATCCTTTACCCATCCGCTTACTTTAGAGAAATTAAGCTTCACTACCCTTTCAGATACTTTTGAAAAAGAATTAAAAAAGAATGGATGATTGTGGTGTCATCCATTTTTCCATATAAGAAAAGCAAGACCAAGAGGCCCTGCTTTTTATCGACTCATGAATTATTTAGCGATTTTTGCGAAGTATTCAAGAGTACGAACAAGTTGTGCAGTGTATGACATTTCGTTGTCGTACCATGATACAACTTTAACCA
>CAUPZW010000062.1:0-5419 GCA_963515655.1 Streptococcus mitis | reverse complement strand
TCAACCTGAATTACCAGAAGCAGTTGTAACCGACAAAGGGGAGCCTGCAGTTCAACCAGAGTTGCCAGAAGCTGTTGTAACCGATAAAGGTGAACCTGCAGTTCAGCCAGAGTTACCAGAAGCAGTTGTAACCGACAAAGGGGAGCCTGCAGTTCAACCAGAGTTTCCCGAAGCTGTAGTAACTGACAAAGGTGAACCTGCAGTCCAACCCGTCTTACCAGAGGCTGTAGTAACCGACAAAGGCGAACCAGAGATTCACCCAGCGTTACCAGAAGCGGTTGTAACTGACAAAGGTGAGCCGGAACAGGTAGATCCACTTCCTGAATATAAGGGGAATATTGAGCAATTAAAACCTGAAACTCCGATTGAGAAGCCGAAAGAAACAGATCCAGAAAAAACACTCGAATTAAGAAATGTTTCGGATATTGAGTTGTACAGCCAGACGAATGGGAATTATAAACAACATATCTCATTGGATGGAATTCCAAAGAATACGGATAATTACTTTGTCAAGGTAAAATCTTCGGCATTTAAAGATGTCTATCTACCAGTCGCTTCAATTACTGAAGAGGAAAGAAATGGTCAGCCAGTTTATAAAATTACAGCTAAGGCTGAGAAACTCCAGCAAGAGCAGAACAATAAATATGTCGACCATTTCACCTTCTACCTCGATAAGAAGTCTAAAGAGGAAAATACAAACTTTACTTCCTTTAGTAATCTGGTCAAAGCTATAAACCAAAATCTCTCTGGAACCTATCATTTAGCAGCTAGCCTGAATGCTAACGAAGTGGAGCTTGGTCCTGATGATAAATCCTATATCAAGGGAACCTTTACTGGTCATTTGATTGGAGAAAAAGATGGTAAGAAGTATGCTATCTATAATTTGAAAAAACCTCTGTTTGAAAACTTGAGTGGTGCTACAGTAGAAAAACTAAGTCTAAAAAATGTTGCTATTTCAGGGAAAAATGATATTGGTTCACTGGCAAATGAAGCTCAGAATAACACAAAGATTAAACAAGTTCATGTCGATGGTGTTCTGGCTGGAGAACGTGGTATCGGTGGATTGCTTGCTAAGGCAGACCAATCAAGCATCGCAGAGAGCAGTTTCAAGGGAAGAATTGTCAATACCTATGAAACAACTGCTGCCTATAATATCGGTGGTCTGATCGGTCATTTGACAGGAAGCAAATCTTCACTGACTAAGTCAAAAGCGACAGTAGCCATTTCATCCAACACCAATAGTTCAGATCAGACTGTTGGTGGGCTAGCAGGTCTAGTAGACCAAGATGCGCATATACAGGATAGCTATGCTGAAGGTGATATCAACAATGTCAAGCACTTTGGTAGAGTTGCGGGTGTGGCTGGATATTTGTGGGATCGAAAGACGAATGAGGAACAGCATGCAGGAAGATTGACCAATGTACTAAGTGATGTCAATGTAACCAACGGGAATGCCATTACCGGTTACCACTACAATGGAATGAAGGTGAAGGACACATTCAGCAGCAAAGCGAACAGAGTATACAATGTCACCTTGGTTAGGGATGAAGTCATCAGCAAAGAATCCTTTGAAGAAAGAGGAACAATGCTAGATGCTTCTGAAGTGACTAATAAAAAAGCAGAAATCAATCCTCTCACTCCTCCAACAGTGGAGCCCCTTTCAACAAGTGGTAGTAAAGAAAGTGATTTTTCTAAGGTAGCCCATTATCAAGCTAACCGTGCTTTGGTTTATAAGAATATTGAAAAATTGTTACCTTTCTATAACAAGGCGACCATCGTGAAATACGGAAACCTGGTCAAGGAGAACAGTCTCTTATATCAAAAAGAACTCTTGTCCGCAGTTATGATGAAGGATGACCAAGTAATCACAGATATTGTTTCTAACAAACAGACTGCAAATAAGCTCTTGCTTCACTATCAGGACCATTCATCTGAGAAGCTCGATCTCAAGTACCAGACTGATTTTGCCAAGCTAGCAGAATATAGCTTAGGGGATACAGGACTCCTCTACACTCCAAATCAATTCTTGTATGACCAAGACTCTATCATTAAGCAAGTCTTACCTGACTTACAAAAGGTTGACTATAAGTCGGATGCCATCAGAAAGACACTCGGAATTTCTCCAGATGTCAAGCAAACTGAGCTCTATCTGGAAGACCAGTTCGTCAAAACAAAACAAGATTTGGCAAACAGTTTGAAAAAACTTTTATCAGCAGATGCTGGACTTGCTGGTGACACCCCAGTTACCAGAGGCTATCTTGTAGATAAAATCAAGAACAATAAGGAAGCCTTGCTACTCGGTTTAACTTATTTAGAACGTTGGTATAACTTTAGCTATGGTCAAGTGAATGTCAAAGACCTGGTGATGTATCGTCCAGACTTCTTTGGTAAAGGAAATACTTCACCATTAGATACTCTGATTGAGTTAGGTAAATCTGGCTTTAACAATCTTCTTGCTAAAAACAATGTCGATACTTATGCTATCAGTCTTTCCAGCCATCATGGAACGACAGATTTGTTTAGCACGCTAGAAAATTACCGAAAAGTCTTTTTACCAAACACTAGCAATAATGACTGGTTTAAAAAACAGACCAAAGCTTTCATTGTCGAAGAAAAATCCACTATTGCAGAGGTCAAAGCCAAGCAAGAGCAAGCAGGGACTAAGTATTCTATCGGTGTTTATGACAGAATTACTAGTAGTACTTGGAAATACCGCAATATGGTCTTGCCTCTCCTCACCTTGCCAGAAAGATCTGTATTTGTCATCTCAACCTTGTCTAGCCTAGGATTTGGCGCTTACGATCGCTACCGCAACAGCGATTATAAGGCTGGAGATGAACTCAATAAGTTTGTTGAAGATAATGCACGTGAAACAGCCAAACGTCAGCGAGATCACTATGATTATTGGTATCGTATTTTAGATAAAGAAGGACGTGAAAAGCTCTATCGTACAATTTTACTTTATGATGCCTATAAGTTTGGAGATGATACAACATCTGGAAAAGCTACAGTTGAGGCTCAGTTTGATAGTACTAATCCGGCGATGAAGAATTTCTTTGGTCCAGTGGGGAATAAAGTAGTTCACAATCACCATGGTGCTTATGCAACTGGAGATGGCGTTTACTATATGTCCTATCGTATGTTAGATAAGGATGGAGCTATCACCTATACCCATGAGATGACACATGATTCAGATCAGGATATTTACCTTGGTGGCTATGGTCGAAGAAGTGGCTTAGGACCGGAGTTCTTCGCAAAAGGCTTATTGCAAGCTCCTGATCAACCAAGTGATGCAACCATTACCATCAACTCTATCTTGAAACATAAAACATCAGATAGTACAGAAGGCCAGCGATTGCAAGTACTTGATCCAACTACAAGATTTAATGACGCAGCAGATCTTCAGAACTACGTCCACAATATGTTTGATGTCGTTTACATGTTGGAATATCTCGAAGGGCAATCTATTGTGAAACAGTTAGATGCTTATCAGAAAATGACGGCTCTGAGAAAAATCGAGAATAAATACGTGAAAGATCCTGCAGATGGAAATGAGATTTACGCTACTAACGTTGTACAAAATCTGACAGAAGAAGATGCCAAAAAATTGACTACCTTTGATAGTTTAATTAAAAATAATATCTTGTCAGCTCGTGAATATAAGTCTGGGGAATATGAAAGAAATGGTTACTATACGATTAAACTCTTTGCCCCAATCTATTCGGCTCTGAGCAGTAAGGGAACTCCGGGTGATTTGATGGGACGTAGGATAGCTTATGAACTTTTGGCTGCCAAAGGTTTTAAGGATGGAATGGTACCTTATATCTCAAACCAATACGAAGAAGTTGCCAAACAAAACGGTAAAACCATCAATCTCTATGGTAAAGAACGAGGATTGGTGACAGATGATCTTGTTTTGAAAAAGGTATTTGAAGGGAAGTATTCTTCTTGGGCGGATTTCAAGAAAGCTATGTACCAAGAACGGGTGGATCAGTTTAGAAACTTGAAGCAGGTTACCTTCAACGATCCAACTAAATCTTGGGCAAGTTTTGCAAGAAAGACGATTCATAGTGTAGAAGAACTGCAGCGATTAATGGACGAAGCTGTCCGTAAGGATGCAGATGAGAATCGTTATTCTTGGGACAACTATAATCCAGAATATGATAGTGCAGTTCATAAGTTAAAGAGAGCAGTGTTTAAGGCCTATCTAAATCAAACTGATGATTTTAGAAGTTCAATTTTTAATAATAAAAAATAGTGTTTACTATTAGGAAATAAAATTAAAGAAGGTGATTACGATTGTCATTATTTAAAAAAGAACGGTTTTCAATCCGAAAAATCTGTGGGATTGTTGGTTCAGTTTTACTCGGAAGTATCTTGGTTGCACCGTCAATCATTCATGCTTCTACCTATCATTATGTTGAAAAAAGCGCTCTTACAAAGGAAGAAGAAAGCAAGATTCAAGCAGGAATTCCTACTGATAATGAAGCAACTTATGCTCTTATTTATCAGCAGGAAGCTCTTCCTGCAACAGGTTCATCGACTTCTGTGCTGACGGCTTTAGGTCTATTAGCTATTGGTAGTTTAGTTCTGTTGGTTCATAAAAAGAAAAAAGTTAGTAGTTTGTTCTTAGTTACTACTGTCGGACTAATTAGTCTTTCTAGTATGCAAGCCCTCGATATAAGCAATCCTTTGAGAACACCAAGTAATGAAGGTGTAGTTCAAATTGCTGGATATCGTTATATTGGATACTTACCTCTTGATGATGATGTAATCTCAGAAATGCAACATAAAGCTGAGAAACCAGAATACACTCAACCTGTAGGCACAGTACCTGGCGAAACACCTAAAGCTGAGAAACCTGAGTACACTCAACCTGTAGGCACAGTACCTGGCGAAACACCTAAAGCTGAGAAACCTGAGTACACTCAACCTGTAGGTACAGTACCAGATGAAGCTCCTAAAGTTGAGAAACCAGAATACACTAAACCAGTGGGCACAGTACCAGATGAAGCTCCTAAAGTTGAGAAACCTGAGTACACTCAACCAGTGGGCACAGTACCTGACGAAGCGCCTAAAGCTGAGAAACCTGAATACACTCAACCAGTGGGCACAGTGCCTGACGAAGCGCCTAAAGCTGAGAAGCCAGAATACACTCAACCTGTAGGTATGACTCCAGATGAAGCGCCTAAAGCTGAGAAACCTGAGTACACTCAACCTGTAGGTATGGCTCCAAATGAAGCGCCTAAAGCTGAGAAGCCTGAGTACACAGCTCCTGTAGGTATGGTTCCAGATGAAGCACCTAAAGCTGAGAAGCCTGAGTACACAGCTCCTGTAGGTATGGTTCCAAATGAGGCTCCTAAAGCAGAGAAACCTGAGTACACTGAGCCTGTGGGTACAGTCCCTGACGAAGCGCCTA
>CAUPZW010000061.1:0-5429 GCA_963515655.1 Streptococcus mitis | reverse complement strand
AGTAAAGGAGCGATTCGCTATCAATTATATCTAGGAAATGGAAAAATTAAACGCATTAAGGAAACAAAAAATTAGGGCAGTAATTTTACTGGAAGCAGTAGTCGCTCTAGCTATCTTCGCTAGCATTGCGACCCTCCTTTTGGGACAAATTCAGAAAAATAGACAAGAAGAAGCAAAAATCTTGCAAAAGGAAGAAGTTTTGAGGGTTGCTAAGATGGCCTTGCAGGCAGGTCAAAATCAGGTAAAGATAAACGGAGTTGAGATTCAGGTGTTTTCTAGCGAAAAGGGATTGGAGGTCTACCATGGTTCAGAACAGTTGTTGGCGATCAAAGAGCCATAAGGTTAAGGCTTTTACCTTGTTGGAATCCCTGATTGCCCTTATTGTTATCAGTGGAAGCTTACTCCTCTTTCAAGCCATGAGTCAGCTCCTCATTTCAGAAGTTCGCTACCAGCAGCAAAGCGAGCAAAAGGAGTGGCTCCTGTTTGTGGACCAGTTGGAGGCAGAATTAGACCGTTCGCAGTTCGAAAAAGTGGAGGGCAACCGCCTCTATATGAAGCAGGATGGCAAGGAAATTGCGATAGGTAAGTCAAAATCGGATGATTTTCGGAAAACCGATGCCAGTGGACGAGGTTATCAGCCTATGGTTTATGGGCTCAAATCTGCGCAGATTACAGAGGACAATCAAGTGGTGTGTTTTCGTTTTCAATTCCAAAAAGGCTTAGAAAGGGAGTTCATCTATCGTGTGGAAAAAGAAAAAAGTTAAGGCAGGTGTTCTCCTCTATGCAGTCACCATGGCAGCCATCTTTAGTCTTTTGTTACAATTTTACTTGAACCGACAAGTCGCCCACCATCGAGACTATGCTTTAAATAAAGAAAAGCTGGTCGCTTTTGCCATGGCCAAGCGAACCAAAGATAAGGTTGAGCAAGAAAGTGGAGAACAGGTTTATAACCTAGGTCAGGTGAACTATCAAAACAAGAAAACAAGCTTGGTGACGACGGTTCGTACGGATAAGAGCCAATATGAGTTCCGATTTCCTTCAGTCAAAATCAAAGAAGAGAAAACGGATAAAAAGGAAGAGGTAGCAACCAGTTCAAGCGATCAAGCAGAGAAGAAAAAATCAGAAGAGGAGTTTGAAAAGAAAGAGAATTCCTAGCCAATTCAACTACTTTGTGCTAAACTAAAAGCATGAAACATGATTTTAACCACAAAGCAGAAACTTTCGATTCCCCTAAAAATATCTTTCTTGCAAACTTGGTGTGTCAAGCAGTCGAGAAACTGCTTGATATTCTATCAGACAAAGAAATTTTGGATTTCGGTGGAGGGACGGGTCTATTAGCCTTGCCTCTGGCCAAACAAGCCAAGTCTGTAACATTGGTGGATACTTCGGAGAAAATGCTGGAGCAAGCTCGTTTGAAAGCGGAACAGCAAGAAATCAAGAATATCCACTTTTGGGAGCAAGATTTATTGAAAAATCCCTTGAAGCAAGAGTTTGATCTCATTGTTGTTTGTCGGGTTCTTCATCATATGCCTGATTTGGATGCGGCTCTCTCACTGTTTCATCAACATCTGAGAGAAAACGGACAACTCCTACTTGCTGATTTTACAAAGACAGAGGCTAAGCATCCTGGATTTGAATTGCCTAAACTGGAAAACAAGCTAGCCCAGTTTGCTTTTTCGAGCATTGACAGTCAGATTCTTTACAGTGCTGAAGACCTGTTTCAAGGAAATTACTCAGAACTCTTTTTAACAGTAGCTCAAAAATCACTCGCCTAGTCAGGGAGTGATTTTTCTATAAGGATGGAAAAAAGAAGGGAAATTTGATAAGATAGGAATATGGATTTTGAAAAAATTGAACAAGCTTATACCTATTTACTAGAGAATGTCCAAGTCATCCAAAGTGATTTGGCAACTAATTTTTATGACGCTTTGGTGGAGCAAAACAGCATCTATCTGGATGGTGAGACTGAGTTAGAGGAGGTCAAGGAAAACAATCAAGCCCTTAAGCGTTTAGCACTACGCAAAGAAGAATGGCTCAAGACCTACCAGTTTCTCTTGATGAAGGCTGGGCAAACAGAGCCCCTACAGGCCAATCACCAGTTTACACCAGATGCCATTGCTTTACTTTTGGTGTTTATTGTGGAGGAATTGTTTAAAGAGGAGGAAATCACTATCCTCGAAATGGGTTCTGGCATGGGGATTCTGGGCGCTACTTTCTTAACCTCTCTTGCTAAGAAAGTGGATTACTTGGGAGTGGAAGTAGACGATTTGCTGATTGATTTGGCAGCTAGCATGGCAGATGTAATTGGTTTGCAGGCTGGCTTTGTCCAAGGAGATGCCGTTCGTCCACAAATGCTCAAAGAAAGTGACGTGGTCATTAGCGACTTGCCTGTCGGTTATTATCCTGATGATGCCGTTGCGTCGCGCCATCAAGTTGCTTCTAGTCACGAACATACTTACGCTCATCACTTGCTCATGGAACAAGGGCTTAAGTATCTCAAGTCAGATGGATACGCTATTTTTCTAGCTCCGAGTGATTTGTTGACCAGTCCTCAAAGTGATTTGTTGAAAGGGTGGTTGAAAGAGGAGGCAAGTCTGACTGCCATGATTAGTTTGCCTGAAAATCTCTTTGCCAGTGCTAAACAATATAAGACTATTTTTATCTTACAGAAGAAAAGTGAAATAGCAGTAGAGCCTTTTGTTTATCCACTTGCTAGCTTGCAAGATGCAAGTATTTTAATGAAATTTAAAGAAAATTTTCAAAAATGGACTCAAGGTACTGAAATATAAAATAGATTTTGTTATAATAGTTGAAAACGCTTAAAAGAGGAGTCTTGTTATGACAAAAACAATTGCAATCAATGCAGGAAGTTCAAGTTTGAAATGGCAATTATATTTAATGCCAGAAGAAAAAGTATTAGCCAAAGGCTTGATTGAACGTATCGGTTTGAAAGATTCAATTTCAACTGTAAAATTTGACGGCCGTTCTGAACAACAAATTTTGGATATTGAAGATCATACACAAGCCGTTAAAATCTTGTTGGATGACTTGATTCGTTTCGACATTATCAAGGCTTACGATGAGATTACTGGTGTTGGACATCGTGTTGTTGCAGGTGGAGAATATTTCAAAGAATCAACAGTTGTTGAGGGAGATGTTTTAGAAAAAGTTGAAGAGTTGAGTTTGTTGGCTCCTCTCCATAACCCAGCCAATGCAGCAGGTGTTCGTGCCTTCAAGGAATTGTTGCCAGATATTACCAGTGTAGTTGTTTTTGATACTTCATTCCACACAAGTATGCCAGAGAAAGCTTATCGCTACCCTCTACCAACAAAATATTACACAGAGAACAAGGTTCGGAAATATGGTGCCCACGGAACAAGCCACCAGTTTGTAGCAGGAGAAGCAGCAAAACTCTTGGGACGTCCATTAGAAGACTTGAAATTGATTACTTGCCACATCGGTAATGGTGCTTCTATTACAGCTGTTAAGGGTGGTCAATCTGTGGATACTTCAATGGGATTCACTCCACTTGGTGGTGTGATGATGGGAACTCGTACAGGAGATATTGACCCAGCTATCATCCCTTACCTAATGCAATATACAGAGGACTTTAATACGCCAGAGGCTATTAGCCATATTCTCAATCGTGAGTCAGGACTCCTGGGAGTTTCAGGACAGTCTAGTGATATGCGTGATGTGATTGCTGCTAAAAAAGAAGGAGACCATGATGCTACCTTAGCATATGAAATCTATATTGACCGTATCCAAAAACATATTGGGCAGTACCTTGCAGTCCTAAATGGTGCAGATGCTATTATCTTTACAGCGGGTGTAGGAGAAAATGCAACCGATGTACGTGAAGATGTTATTTCAGGTATCTCTTGGTTTGGTTGTGACGTTGATCCTGAAAAGAACGTCTTTGGAGTGACGGGAGATATTTCAACCGACGCAGCTAAAATCCGTGTCTTGGTTATTCCAACAGATGAAGAATTAGTCATTGCTCGTGACGTTGAACGCTTGAAAAATAAGTAAAACTAGAAAAAGTATTTAGTACAAGGAGTTGGGAAAGAGATTTTCCAGCTTCTTTTTCTGATGAAATTGTCCAAAACCTTGCTATGATTGGCTTTTTTGAAAAATATGGTATAATAGTAGTAATTTAATAGATGGAGTTGAGTTTTGAAGAAAAGCTTTCGTGTAAAAAGAGAGAAAGATTTTAAGGCGATTTTCAAGGAGGGGACAAGTTTTGCCAATCGCAAATTTGTTGTCTACCAGTTAGAAAACCAGAAAAGCCATTTTCGAGTAGGTCTATCAGTTAGCAAAAAACTGGGGAATGCGGTCACTAGAAATCAAATCAAGCGACGAATCCGACATATTATCCAGAATGTAAAAGGGAGTCTGGAAGAAAACGTCGATTTTGTTGTCATTGCTCGAAAAGGGGTTGAAACCTTGGGATACGCAGAGATGGAGAAAAATCTACTCCACGTATTAAAATTATCAAAGATTTACCAGGAAGGAAATGGGAGTGAAAAAGAAACTACAGTTGACTAGTTTGCTAGGACTGTCTCTATTGATTATGACAGCCTGTGCGACAAATGGGACAACTAGCGATATTACGGCAAATTCGACTGATTTTTGGAGTAAATTGGTTTACTTCTTTGCAGAAGTCATTCGCTTTTTATCGTTTGATATTAGTATCGGAGTAGGGATTATTCTCTTTACAATTTTGATTCGTACAGTGCTCTTGCCAGTCTTTCAAGTGCAAATGGTGGCTTCTAGAAAAATGCAGGAAGCTCAACCACGCATTAAGGCACTGCGAGAACAATATCCGGGTCGAGATATGGAAAGCAGAACCAAACTAGAGCAGGAAATGCGTAAAGTCTTTAAAGAAATGGGTGTCAGACAGTCAGATTCTCTTTGGCCGATTTTGATTCAGATGCCGCTTATCTTGGCCCTGTTCCAAGCCCTGTCAAGGGTTGACTTTTTGAAGACAGGTCATTTCTTATGGATTAACCTTGGTGGTGTGGATACAACACTTGTTCTTCCGATTTTAGCAGCAGTATTCACCTTTTTAAGTACTTGGTTGTCCAATAAAGCCTTGTCTGAGCGAAATGGAGCTACGACTGCGATGATGTATGGGATTCCAGTCTTAATCTTTATCTTTGGGGTTTATGCTCCGAGCGGAGTCGCTCTCTACTGGGCAGTGTCCAATGCTTATCAAGTTTTGCAAACCTATTTCTTGAACAATCCATTCAAGATTATCGCAGAGCGCGAGGCTCTAGTACAGGCACAAAAAGATTTGGAAAATAGAAAAAGAAAAGCCAAGAAAAAGGCTCAGAAAACGAAATAATAAGGAGGAATCTGGTAATGGTAGTATTTACAGGTTCAACTGTTGAAGAAGCAATCCAGAAAGGATTGAAAGAATTAGATAT
>CAUPZW010000060.1:0-5602 GCA_963515655.1 Streptococcus mitis | reverse complement strand
CTAACTTAACTCCAGAAGAGAAGAAAGCGATCGAAGATAAAGTTAAAGCTGTAAACCCAGGTGCAACAGTAGTTGTAGATGATAAAGGAAATGCGACAGTCACAACCCCAGAAGGTAAGACAGCCGTAATTCCAGCAGCAGACTTGACGAAAGATCCAGAAACTGCAACTAAACCAAATGCAGGCAACGACATCGTTAAACCAGCAGATAAGACAGCAGTTAAAGATCCAGCTAACTTAACTCCAGAAGAGAAGAAAGCGATCGAAGATAAAGTTAAAGCTGTAAACCCAGGTGCAACAGTAGTTGTAGATGATAAAGGAAATGCGACAGTCACAACTCCAGAAGGTAAGACAGCCGTAATTCCAGCAACAGACTTGACTAAGTCACCAGCAGACGCAGCTAAAGCAAATGCAGGAAATACAGTAAACACACCAGCAGCTAAGGTAGAAGTTAAAGATCCAGCCAAATTAACAGATGAAGAAAAAGCTAAAGTTAAGAAAGCAGTAGAGGATGTAAACCCAGGATCTAAAGTTGTAGTAGACGATAAAGGAAACACAACAGTCACAACCTCAGAAGGTAAGACAGCAACCATTCCAGCAGCAGATGTAACTAAGTCAGCAGCAGATGCAGGTAAAGCAAATGCAGGAAATGCAGTAAACACACCAGCAGCTAAGGTAGAAGTTAAAGATCCAGCTAACTTAACAGACGCTGAGAAGAAAGCAATCGAAGACAAAGTTAAAGCTGTAAATCCAGGATCTAAAGTTGTAGTAGACGATAAAGGAAACGTAACAGTTACAACTCCAGAAGGTAAAACAGCAACCATTCCAGCAGCAGATGTAACTAAGTCAGCAGCAGACGCAGGTAAAGCAAATGCAGGAAATGGAGCAAACACACCAGCAACTAAGACAGTAGTAAAAGATCCAGCTAAGTTAACAGATGAAGAAAAAGCAAAAGTTAAGAAAGCAGTAGAGGATGTAAACCCAGGATCAACTGTAGTAGTAAATGATAAAGGTGATGTAATCGTTACTAAAGGTGATGGAACAGTATTAGTAATCCCAGAACTTGACTTAGTAATTCCAGAAGATAAATTAACTGATCCAACTCAACAAAATGGTGTGAACACACCAGCAACTAGAGTGTTAGTTGGAGATAAAGCTAAATTAACAGCTGATGAAATTGAAAAAGTTAAAGAATCAATTAAAGCAGTCAACCCAGGATCAACTGTAGTAGTAGACGATAAAGGAAACGCAACAGTTACAACCCCAGAAGGTAAGACAGCAACAATTCCAGCAGCTCAATTAGTTAAAGATGCTAAAGATGTTGCAGCTAAGAACAATGGTGAAAACATCAATGTTGACTTCGAAAAAGAAACAGTAGCAGACTTCAATAACTTAACGGATGCAGAAAAAGAAGCTGCAAAAGCTAAGATTAAAGGAGCAAATGCTGATGTAGTAGAAGTTATCTTCGACAAAGCAGGAAATGCAACTGTAATTACTAAAGATGGTAAAGTTTACACAATCGTAGCTAAAGATATCTTCAAACAACGTCCATATGTACCATCAAATGGTGGCGGCAATAACAGTGGTAACGGTAACGGAACTTCTGGCAATAACGGAGCAACTAACACTGATGCAAAAGTGGATAAAGCGAAGTTAGAAGGTGCTATTCGTCAATTAGATGAATTAATCGTTAAAGAATCAGCTAAGCTTGATGCAGAAACTGCAAAAGAAGCGAATGCATTATTAGCAGATGCTAAGAAAGTATTTGCCAATGCAGACGCAAGTCAAGCAGAAGTGGATGCAATGGTTAAACGTATCGAAGGCTTTATGGCGAAAGTTGCTTCATCAACTGATCATGCAACTCCAGCTAACGACCAAGCTGCTCAAACACCAGCTGTAGATACAGCTACTACTCAAGCAGCATCAGCACAAGCAAATGCGCGTAAAGTAGCTAAAGAATTGCCAAATACAGGTACAGCAGATTCTACTGTAGCTATGGTAGCAGCTGCAGCAAGTGCATTACTTGGTCTTGGTCTTGCAGGTCGTCGTCGTAAAGAAGACGAAGAAGCTTAATTGGTAGATTGTTTGATAAACATCAGATGATAAATCCGATTTTCAAAGCTTAAACAAGTACCTCTCACAAGAAAATCTCCTAGCAGGAAAGCCTGCTAGGAGATTTTTGCATTTTAGGAAGTGGACGGTTGACTTGGTAACCAGCTAAGGGTGAAGGTTAGTTGCTCAGCTTTTAAGAGGTCTTGGTGTTGAATACTAGTTATAGAGGTATTATCTAGTCTACATTCTTTTACAAAGTTAAAATGGCTGTGGTTTTGTTTAGTATGGATATCCAGCCATTTATCTTCTTTAGCCAGATAGATTCGGAGGTGGTCAAAGAGAGGGATTCCGAGGTCATAGCTTGGTTTTCCTGGACAGGTCGGATAAAAACCGAGAGCTGACCAGATGTACCAGGCCGAGAGACTGCCGTTATCCTCATCGCCAGGATAGGCTTCCCAACTTGGATGAAAAGCTTTTTGACGGAGAGTCTTGATGAGAAGGGCAGTGTAGTCAGGGTAATTGCTGTAGCGGAAGAGATAAGGAATGTGGAAACTCGGCTGGTTGGAAATGGCGAGTTGCCCAAAAGGAGCAGTAGCCATCTCGCTCATTTCGTGAATCTCGTAGCCATAGCCTGTTGTCTCAAAGAGAGGAGCCTCCTGACAGGCTTTTAAAAGATAGTTGCTAAAGGCTTCTTTTCCACCCATAAGTTGGATCAAACCTGGGATGTCGTGGAGGACACCTAGGGTTGCTTGAATGGCTGAACATTCGGCATAATCACGTCCCCAACTATAAGGAGAGAAGTCAGGGCGGAAGTTGCCTTGACCATCACGCGCTCGCATGTAACCTGTCTCAGCATCAAATAGATGGCGGTAATTTTGTGACGCAGTTCTATAAGTTTCCGCGATGTCATTCTGACCGAGTTTTTCGGCACAGCTGGCGATACAAAAGTCACTATAGGCGTAGTCTAGGGTATGGCTAACACTTTCGTGGTGGTCGGTAGAGAGGTAGCCCAGTTCTTGGTATTGGGCTAGTCCGTGGCGACCATTGATGCCGAGAGGGTCGGACTTGGTGGCTGTTTCAAGCATGGCTTGGAGGAGTTCTTCTTCTAGGTCGGTGGCCATGTCCTTGCAGGCGCTATCTGCGATAATGCCGTCTAAAAGGGTACCTGGCATCATACCCCGTTCATCTGGAGCCAACCATTTTGGAAGGAATCCAGTATCACGATAGATATTGAGAAAGCCTTCTAAAAAGCGGTGATAGTGCTCCGGTATGATAAGGGCAAA
This sequence comes from Streptococcus mitis, assembly GCA_963515655.1. Taxonomy (GTDB): domain Bacteria; phylum Bacillota; class Bacilli; order Lactobacillales; family Streptococcaceae; genus Streptococcus; species Streptococcus mitis_DP. The sequence continues at coordinate 2,268 of CAUPZW010000060.1, read as the reverse complement.
GAGGGGGAATGTGGTGCGGAAGGTATCCCAGAAACCATTGTTGCTGAAGAGGACACCAGGCTTGACAGTTCCAGTAGCCAGATCCTTGTGGATGGCGTGCCCTGATTCGTCAACCTCATAAAAAGTCTGAGGAAAGAGGAAGAGTCTGTAGAGGCAGTGGTCAAAGAAGGTTCGGTCAGCCTCTCCTGTCTCTATAATATCAAAACGATGGAGGAGATTTTCCCAATCTTTTTGTGCACTTGCTTTGCAGTTATCGAAGTCTTGTTGAGGTAGATTAAGCAGTGCTTGAGAAGGAGAGATGAAAGAAGTCGCTAGCTGAATTTCAGCATGACTATCTGACAGGTCGATTCGCCAGTCTCCACCTTCTTGGCTAATAGCAAGAATATCCGTATTCATTTGCAGGACTGTGAACATCGTTAGTGGATTTTTGTTGGTTTCAGTTTTTCCCTCTTGTCGCAGGGCAAGAGTTCGCTTATCTACTTGATCCATGGTCAGTTCCTCTGCTGCGTGAAGATAGAGGGAGAGGGCTTTGCCTTGCTTTTGCTCCAAACGAATAGAAGCACCGTAGCAAGTCGGTGTGAGCTGGGTTTCAATCTGATAGCGCAGGGAGAAAATCTTCAGATAATGAGGTTGGAAAGAGGCCTTATCCATATCATAGGAAGACTGACGATGGAAGAGACTGTCTCCACCCAGTTGGCCTGTGACAGGTGTCAGAAGGATCCAAGAGTAGTCCCCAATCCAAGGACTGGGCTGGTGGGTTAATCGAATCCCCTGAAAGATAGGCAGATGTGGATCAAAAAACCAAGATCCATCCTGGTCACTGGTCTGGGGCACAAAGTAATTCATCCCGAAAGGGACGCCCGTATAAGGCAGAGTATTTCCCCGAGAAAAGGCATGCTTGCTGGCGGTCCCCAAGCGAGTATCGATGGTTTCAAGTAGTGGTTTCATAGTCTTTCCTTTAGCTGTTTTTCTACATTATATCAGAAAAAGAGGGTCTTTAGAAAAGGAGTTTTAAAGATAACTATTTTGTAGAAAAATGACTATCATTTGTGTATGTATTTTCTGCCTTAAAAGCTATATACTGAAAATGAAACTTGTTTGAAAGAGGATACTGCACGATGATTTATTCAAAAGAAATTGTTAGAGAATGGCTGGATGAAGTAGCAGAACGTGCTAAGGACCATCCAGAGTGGGTGGATGTCTTTGAGCGTTGCTATACAGACACCTTGGACAATACGGTTGAAATCCTAGAAGATGGTTCAACTTTTGTCTTGACTGGGGATATTCCTGCTATGTGGCTTCGGGATTCGACAGCCCAACTCAGACCCTACCTTCATGTGGCTAAAAGAGATGACCTCCTGCGTCAGACCATTGCTGGTTTGGTCAAACGTCAGATGACCTTGGTACTCAAGGATCCTTATGCCAACTCATTTAACATTGAGGAAAACTGGAAGGGGCACCACGAGACTGACCATACAGACCTTAATGGATGGATTTGGGAACGCAAGTACGAAGTGGACTCTCTTTGCTATCCTTTGCAGTTGGCTTATCTCCTTTGGAAAGAGACTGGCGAGACTAGTCAGTTTGATGAAACTTTTGTTGCAGCGACTAAGAAGATTCTCCATCTTTGGACGGTAGAACAGGACCACAAGAACTCTCCTTATCGTTTTGTTCGTGATACCGATCGTAAGGAAGACACTTTGGTAAATGATGGCTTTGGACCTGATTTTGCAGTGACAGGTATGACTTGGTCAGCTTTTCGTCCGAGCGATGACTGCTGTCAGTATAGTTACTTGATTCCGTCCAATATGTTTGCAGTAGTAGTCTTGGGTTACGTGCAAGAAATCTTTGCAAAATTAGACCTAGCTGATAGCGAGAGTATTATTGCTGATGCTAAGCGTCTCCAGTCTGAAATCCAAGAAGGAATCGAAAACTACGCTTACACCACCAATAGTAAGGGTGAAAAGATTTACGCCTTTGAAGTGGATGGCTTGGGAAATGCTAGCATCATGGATGATCCAAACGTACCAAGTTTACTGGCTGCGCCGTATCTGGGCTATTGCGACATTGAAGACGAAGTGTATCAAGCAACTCGTCGCACTATTTTGAGCCCAGAAAATCCCTACTTCTACCAAGGAGAATATGCTAGTGGTCTCGGAAGTTCTCATACCTTCTATCGCTATATCTGGCCAATTGCTCTTTCTATCCAAGGCTTGACAACAAGAGATAAGGCAGAGAAGAAATTCTTGCTGGATCAGCTGGTTGCTT
>CAUPZW010000059.1:0-5877 GCA_963515655.1 Streptococcus mitis | reverse complement strand
TCAGAGGATATTTTGCTAGATTTGGCAGATTCTCAGACTCCACAGGGAATTGTTGCCGTGGTTCAAAAAGAAGAAGTAGGGCAAGCTGACTTTAGTCAGGGCAAGTTCTTATTTTTGGAAGATGTGCAAGATCCTGGTAATGTGGGAACTATCATTCGGACTGCGGATGCAGCAGGTTTTACTGGAGTGATTGTTTCAGATAAGTCAGCAGATATCTACAGTCTCAAGACCCTACGTTCCATGCAAGGCAGTCATTTCCATCTGCCCATTTATCGGATGTCGAGCCAAGCGATTCTCGAGAAAGCTAAAGAAGCAGGTATCCCAGTGCTGGCAACAACCCTATCTAAAGATTCTGTTGATTACAGAGAACTGCCACCTATAGAAAATTTTGTACTAGTCATGGGAAATGAGGGTCAAGGAATTAGTCCCCTCATGGCTGAAAATGCTGATCAATTGGTCCACATTAGCATGAAGGGGCAGGCCGAGAGTTTGAATGTTGCCGTTGCAGCAGGTGTTTTGATTTTCCATTTAAGCTAATTTTAACTTTCTTTGTTATAATCAAGGAAAGACATTCATAGAAAAGGAGAAAAGATGAATCATACTATTATTCACGACCGCGCAGGTCTCAATCAATTTTACGCTAAGGTTTATGCCTTTGTTGGGCTGGGGATCGGACTATCTGCTTTGGTATCAGGCCTTATGTTGACGGTCTTTCAGTCTCAACTGGTTTACTTTTTGATGCAGGGGCGTCTCTGGTTGACCATTGCAACTTTTGCAGAGTTAGCTTTGGTTTTCGTTGCCAGTAACATGGCCTTAAAGAATAGTCCAGCGGCTCTTCCAGTATTTTTACTTTACTCAGTATTAAACGGCTTTACCCTCAGTTTTGTGGTGGCCTTCTATACTCCGGGTACAGTTTTATCTGCCTTTGTATCGAGCGCCCTTCTCTTTTTTGTTATGGCGGCAGTCGGTATGTTCACCAAGAAAGATTTGAGCGGGATTGGTCGAGCGATGATGGCAGCTCTCATCGGTTTGCTGATTGCTATGGTAGTCAATATTTTCTTGGCTAGCGGTTTCTTTGATTATATGATTAGCGTAGCCATGGTCTTGGTCTTCTCTGGGCTGATTGCTTGGGACAACCAAAGAATTCGTCTCGCTTATGAACAATCACAAGGTCGTGTAGCGACAGGCTGGGTTGTGTCAATGGCTCTCAGTATCTATCTTGATTTTATCAATCTTTTCTTAAGTATTCTACGTATTTTCGGTCGCAATGACTAAAAGGTCCAAGACATCAGTGTTCGAAGGAGCACTGATTTTTTCGTCTTTGCTCTTTCCTTTTCTTGGAAATAGGTGTATAATGCTTTTAACTAATTTTTGAGGAGTAGTTTATGAAGAAAAGTTTTATTCATCAACAAGAAGAGATTTCCTTTGTCAAAAACACTTTTACCCAGTATTTGAAAGATAAGTTAGAAGTTGTCGAAGTTCAAGGTCCTATCTTGAGTAGGGTCGGCGACGGGATGCAGGATAATTTATCAGGTGTGGAGAATGCCGTATCGGTCAAGGTTCTCCAAATCCCTGATGCTACTTATGAAGTTGTGCACTCCCTTGCTAAATGGAAACGCCATACCTTGGGTCGTTTTGGTTTCGGTGAGGGTGAGGGTCTCTTCGTCCATATGAAGGCCCTTCGCCCAGACGAAGATTCGCTAGATGCGACTCACTCTGTTTATGTTGACCAGTGGGATTGGGAAAAAGTCATTCCAAATGGTAAGCGTAACATCGCTTATTTAAAAGAAACAGTTGAGAAAATTTACAAGGCCATTCGCCTTACGGAGCTAGCTGTTGAAGCCCGCTATGATATCGAATCCATCTTGCCAAAACAAATCACTTTCATCCATACAGAAGAGTTGGTAGAACGCTACCCAGACTTGACACCGAAAGAACGTGAAAATGCTATCTGTAAAGAATTTGGAGCAGTCTTCTTAATTGGTATCGGTGGGGAATTGTCAGACGGTAAACCGCACGATGGACGTGCACCAGACTACGATGACTGGACAAGTGAGTCTGAAAATGGCTACAAGGGTCTAAATGGTGATATTCTTGTCTGGAATGAATCTTTAGGTGGAGCCTTTGAGTTGTCCTCTATGGGAATCCGTGTAGATGAAGAAACGCTTCGCCGTCAGGTTGCTATTACAGGTGATGAAGACCGCTTGGAATTGGAATGGCACAAGGCTTTGTTGAATGGCCTATTCCCATTGACAATCGGTGGAGGAATTGGGCAATCTCGTATGGCCATGTTCCTTCTTCGTAAGAAACACATCGGAGAAGTGCAAACAAGTGTTTGGCCTCAGGAAGTTCGCGATACTTACGAAAATATTTTGTAGAGAATCGAACCGCAAGGTTCGGTTTTCTTTCTCTTTTTGCCTATAATTTGGTATAATAAACGGTATGAAAATCGTATCAGGAATCTATGGGGGACGTCCCCTCAAGACATTAGAAGGCAAGACGACAAGGCCTACTTCGGATAAGGTTAGGGGAGCCATTTTTAACATGATTGGTCCCTACTTTGAAGGGGGGCGCGTCTTGGACCTGTATGCAGGTAGTGGTGGTTTATCTATCGAGGCAGTCTCACGTGGCATGTCCAGCGCTGTTTTGGTGGAGCGAGATCGTAAGGCTCAGGCTATCGTGGCTGAAAATATCCAGATGACCAAGGAAGTTGGAAAATTTCAACTCCTCAAGATGGATGCAGAAAGGGCCTTGGAACAGGTATATGGGGAATTTGACCTCATTTTCTTAGACCCTCCTTATGCCAAGGAACAAATCGTAGCAGATATTGAAAAAATGGCTGAGAGAGCGCTTTTTTCTGAAGATGTCATGGTCGTGTGTGAGACGGATAAGGCCGTTGAACTTCCAGAAGAAATTGCTTGTCTTGGAATCTGGAAAGAAAAAATTTATGGAATTAGTAAGGTGACAGTCTATGTCAGATAAGATTGGCTTATTCACAGGCTCATTTGATCCTATGACAAATGGGCATCTGGATATGATTGAACGGGCGAGCAGACTTTTTGATAAGTTTTATGTGGGTATTTTTTTTAATCCCCACAAACAAGGGTTTCTCCCTATCGAAAAGCGTAAACGGGGACTAGAAAAGGCTTTGAAACATTTGGGAAATGTTAAAGTCGTGTCTTCTCATGATGAATTGGTAGTTGATGTTGCGAAAAGACTGGGGGCTACTTGTCTAGTGCGAGGCTTGAGAAATGCGGCGGATTTGCAATATGAAGCCAGTTTTGATTACTACAACCATCAGCTGTCTCCTGATATAGAGACCATTTATTTACATAGTCGACCTGAACATCTCTATCTCAGTTCATCAGGTGTTAGAGAGCTTTTGAAGTTTGGTCAGGATGTTGCCTGCTATGTTCCTGAGAGTATTTTGGAGGAAATAAGAAATGAAAAAAAAGATTAGATGGCCCTTATATGTCATTGCAGCCTTAATTGTGACTTTCTTGGCATTTGTAGTGCCCTTGCCCTACTATATAGAGGTTCCAGGTGGTTCGGAAGATATTCGCCAAGTCCTTAAAGTAAATGACACAGAAGATAAGGAAGCTGGGGCTTATCAATTCGTTACGGTTGGTGTCCAGCACGCTACTTTAGCCCATATGATTTATGCGTGGTTGACGCCTTTTACAGATATTCGTAGTGCTCAGGAGACTACAGGTGGCTCTTCCGATGTTGAATTTATGCGGATTAATCAATTCTACATGCAAACATCACAAAACATGGCCAAGTATCAAGGGCTAAAAACAGCTGGTAAGGATATTGAACTTAAATACCTTGGGGTTTATGTTTTGACTGTGACGGATAATTCGACCTTTAAAGGGATTCTCAACATCTCTGATACGGTCACAGCAGTCAATGATCAGACCTTTGATAGTTCCAAAGATTTGATTGATTACGTCAATTCTCAAAAATTAGGGGACTCAGTTAAAGTGACCTATGAAGAGGATGGGCAAACCAAGTCTGCAGAAGGAAAGATTATCACCTTGGAAAATGGCAAAAACGGGATTGGAATCGGCTTGATTGACCGTACGGAAGTGACCAGTGATGTCCCAATTCGCTTTTCAACAGCTGGTATTGGCGGTCCAAGTGCAGGTCTCATGTTTAGTCTGGCAATCTATACCCAAATAGCTGACCCTGGCCTTAGAAATGGCCGTATCGTTGCCGGTACAGGAACCATTGACCGCGATGGGAATGTGGGGGATATTGGAGGTATTGATAAAAAAGTTGTAGCTTCAGCTAGAGAAGGTGCTGCGATTTTCTTTGCCCCTGATAACCCTGTTAGCGAAGAAGAACAAAAAGCGCATCCAGATGCGAAAAACAATTACCAGACAGCCCTAGAAGCAGCCAAAACAATCAAGACGGGTATGAAAATCGTGCCTGTTAAAACCCTACAAGATGCAATTGATTACTTGAAAAACAATCCCTAGTTTTTGAGTGAAGTTTCCAAACTAGCGCACAAACAGAGAAGATGGTATAATAGTCAAATGATTCAATTATTATTCACTCTAAGCAGTCACATGCTCTTTATTTATGTGAGTTTTTACCTTTTAAAGAATCTTGTTAGATGGGAAAAGGTTTTAAAAGTGACAACTGAGAATACAGGAAAAGTTCGTTTACTAGTAGCCTTTTTCAGCATTGTAATGGGCTATATCATGAGTTCTTTCTTTATCAGCCTTTATCAATTGTGGCAAGAAGCGCTTAGAGGACTATTATAAAATCAAATGTAAAGGAAATCAGTATGGAAAAAATTGTGGTTCAAGGGGGCGATAATCGTCTGGTAGGAAGTGTTACGATCGAAGGAGCAAAGAATGCAGTCTTGCCCTTGTTGGCAGCGACTATTCTAGCAAGTGAAGGAAAGACCGTCTTGCAGAATGTTCCTATTTTGTCAGATGTTTTCACTATGAATCAGGTGGTTCGTGGTTTGAATGCCAAGGTGGATTTTAATGAAGAAGCCCATCTTGTTGAGGTGGATGCGGCTGGCGATATCACTGAGGAAGCTCCTTACAAGTATGTCAGCAAGATGCGTGCATCTATCGTTGTCTTGGGACCAATTCTTGCTCGTGTAGGTCATGCCAAGGTATCCATGCCAGGCGGTTGTACGATTGGTAGCCGCCCTATTGATCTGCATTTGAAAGGTCTAGAAGCTATGGGGGCTAAGATTAGTCAGACAGCTGGTTACATCGAAGCCAAGGCTGATTGCTTACATGGGGCTCATATCTACATGGACTTCCCAAGTGTTGGTGCTACGCAGAACTTGATGATGGCAGCGACCCTAGCTGATGGTGTGACAGTGATTGAGAATGCTGCGCGTGAGCCTGAGATTGTAGACCTAGCCATTCTCCTCAATGAAATGGGAGCTAAGGTTAAAGGCGCTGGTACAGAGACTATTACCATTACTGGTGTTGAGAAACTTCATGGTACGACTCATAATGTAGTCCAAGACCGTATCGAAGCAGGAACATTTATGGTAGCTGCTGCCATGACTGGTGGTGATGTCTTGATTAAAGACGCTGTCTGGGAGCACAACCGTCCCTTGATTGCCAAGTTACTTGAAATGGGTGTTGAAGTAATTGAAGAAGACGAAGGAATTCGTGTTCGTTCTCAACTAGAAAATCTAAAAGCTGTGCATGTGAAAACCTTGCCCCATCCAGGATTTCCAACGGATATGCAGGCCCAATTTACAGCCTTGATGACCGTTGCAAAAGGGGAATCAACCATGGTGGAGACAGTTTTCGAAAATCGTTTCCAACATCTAGAAGAAATGCGTCGCATGGGCTTGCATTCTGAGATTATCCGTGATACAGCTCGTATTGTTGGTGGACA
>CAUPZW010000058.1:0-6442 GCA_963515655.1 Streptococcus mitis | reverse complement strand
GCCCAATGGGTAAAAAGACCGTTCGCTGGATCAAGCCTGAGGACTTGGATGAACGCATGTCATCAAGCCGAAATATCTTGGCCAAAGACCGTTTCGACCAACCAGTCTTCCTCTTTGAAAATGATTTTGCTCTTCGCTGGTTTGCAGATAAGTATCCAGACGTAGAGTTGGAAGAGAAGATGTAGATCGCCAAAGTTACTTGATTGTGTAACAATCTAAGTAACTAACGCCAAGTTTCTATGGAACTTGGCTAGGCGCTCCACTAGTAAAGTTTTACGAATATTATCGATTCGTAAAACTTTACGTCGTGATCGGTAGAAAGTTTCCTACCTGCCTGCCTCACTAACTGAGTTTTACAAATGGAATCGATTTGTAAAACTCAGTGTCGTAGTATAACAATCAGTTTACCTAAACGCTTCACTAGGAAAAATCTACGAATATTATCGATCCGTGGATTTTTCCGTCGTAACTACGTTTGACAAATGGAATCGATTTGCCAAACTCCGTGTCCTAGTGTAACAATTGGTAAGTGATATGTCATTTGAGCCATCCCTTATTATTAGAATAAGTCCATGAATGTTATTGTTCGTGGGCTTTTTCATCGGAATTTTAGATAGTTAGAGTGGCTGTCTTTCTTACTAAAACTTGGTGAAATAATGTTCTCCTCACCTTTTAGTAGTAGTTCAGTAAAGTTCTTTCTATGAGATAAGAATTTCAGTAACTAAGGAGACTAATCAAAAAATTAAGTTTGGAATAGGATGTATCATTTAAACTCAATGAAAATCAAAAAGCAAACTAGCCACAGACAGTATTTGAAGATGGCAAGGTGAAGCTGACGTGGTTTGAAGAGATTTTCGAAGAGTATTAGGTATTAAAAAAATTTGAGAGGACACATGTTTTCTTGCCAATCTCCTCACGTAATATCCTAGTGGAATTATATATATTGAAATTTAATAGTGAATTTTAATCACCGGGATTCGGCAATAGTTTGATTCAGCATTGAAATAAAATATATGTATATAGAAAATTTTACATTTTTATTTAATATAAATAAATCACGATATACAAAAAAACTGCGCAATATATATATATATATATATTAAAATTTTATTTAATTCGTTTATAAAAAAAGATTTGTTTTAAACATAAAACGTTATTATATAGTGTTATTTTTTTTGAATTCTATTGATTTTTAAATCAATTTTTTTTATAATATCAAAGAATAACTTAAAATAGGGTAAATTGTACCCTTGATTTAAGTTTAGAAAAGGAGATAGGATGTTTTTTAGACGTCAAGAGGGTCAATATCGTGAAACTGATCGTGTGACCCGCTATAAGTTAGTGAAATCCGGTAAGCATTGGCTACGGGCTTCCACTTCTTTATTTGGTTTGTTAAAAGTTTTCCGTGGTAGTGTTGACACTACTCAGGTTATGACCGAAGTCGTTGAGAACCAAACAAACAATACAATTACCGGCCTTGATATTATAAGGGGGCTTGCAGCTACAGGAGCTGTACTAGGCGGAGCAGTGGCAACACAAACTACTGTTCATGCCAATGATGCGGTTGCCTTTGAAAAGACATTAGAGACATCGGATGTTTTAGCTACAAATGATTCAGTCGTTCTTGGATCTGTTTCGAAAGCAAATCCAGAAGAATCGGCAAGTTTGTCACACTCAGAAAGCGAGAGTGTGTCTAGTTCAGAATCGACTTCTACCAGCCAATCAGTGAGCGCTAGCACTTCTGCAAGTATGTCAGCAAGTACTTCGGCTTCTGTTAGTGCGTCGACAAGTGCTTCAGCTTCAGCAAGTGTGTCAGCAAGTACTTCTGTAAGTTCTAGTCAGTTGGTGGTCAATTCTGGGGGTAGTTCGGTTGCGACTAGCACTGCTAGTGTTGAAACTGCTGGACAATCCGAATCTGCTTCAGCTGAAAATCAAGTAGTTAGTCAAGGTTTGCCAAACTCTAATTTGTCTGCACCTGTCTTGGACTCTGCTAAGTCAGCAACAGGTTTGATAGAGAAAACTTCCGAATTAACAAGTTTGGCAGGAGTGACTGCTGGTGCCTTGTCATCTGTAGAAGTATCTGCAAAGAAAAATGAAGAAGATCGTAAAAAACTAGCTAAAATTTCAGCTGAAATGGGTGAATATTTAGCTAAGGCGGCAGATCTTCCAGATACCAGTGCAGCCATCCTTAAGGTGGAAACTGCCATTACTGAGATTGAGTCAGCTTTAAAGGATCCAACTGCTGATCTTGGTAGTGTTGTCAAAACGGCGACTTCAGCTCGTAACTCTATTGCCAATGCCGTTTTGCGTGCCACTTCAGGTGCGCGTGATGGCCGTAATGGACAAGCGATAGAGAGAGGCGCTTCTCCTAGAGCATCATTCTCTAGTCATGGAACGACAGCTTCAATTGCGTCTACTAATTATAATCCAAATACTCATGAAGTTGTTTGGCGTATTAATATGCACGCTAACAATGCCTTGCATCATGTGGGGCTGATTGCGGATGTAGATTCCAATACAACGATTAATTATGTGACCTTTAATGGACAAGAGATGGCGAAACGTGGTGGTTCAAGAAATGAGTATGTCTATGATATCCGCCATGATAAACAAAGAAACCTAGAAGCAACGCTTGAAGTTCACGCCACTGTAAATAAGCAGTCGAAAGCTGCAAGCTTGAACGCAAAAGTTGCTACAAGTAGTCAACCGTTTACAAGTGCGAATACTTCTGGGAATTATAGCAATTCAATGACATCAACTGTTCCAACTGGTAGAGCAGGTCAGTCTAGAAGTGCAGCAGGTCAGTCTAGAAGTGCAGCAGGTCAGAGCCGTGCGGCATCTAATAAGCCTACAATTACGATGCCAGAGAATCTTACCTTTTACAATGATGATGCTGTCACTGATTTTGAGATACAATTAAATGATGATAAAGGGATGGATAACATCAAAGCTTCTTTATCTAATAAGAATATTACAGGTTTAAGTGCGCCGAACTATCCCGCGACTAGTAAAAGAGGATGGGGGGATTTGTATACCTATGATCCTAAAGGTAATAAAACGGGAGCTTTGACATCCTATAAGATTAATGTAGAAGGGACAATTGGACGTAAGGGCACTGCTTGGGAGCCAGAAACACCAGGAACCTATAAACTCACATATACACTTACAGATATTGATGGTCTGACTGATGAAAAGACTACCAATTTTACTATCAAAGGTTTTAACGACCGACAAAATCCTGCGAAAGGTACTAGTGTCGTAGTTAATGACAAAGCAAATCTAAGTCAAACGGAAAAAGATCAAGTCTTAGCTAACTTTAAAACAGCCAACGCTGGTCTTCTTTCAGGTACAGGCTCAGGTGTAGGCTCAACTGACTATAAAAAAGGAACTGAAGAAGGTTCCCTAAGTGTAGCTAATAATGGAGATGTTACCATTACTTATCGAGATCGTACCCAGGATACAGTCAATTCAAATCTGAAATATGGTGTGGAGAAAGCGACTGACACATTCTATGCAGTAAGTAATGAGTCGCTGTCTAATATAAATCCAAGAAGTCTTGTGCGCCCAGTTGGCGGAGCATCTGACCTCCCTAATGGGACAACATTTGCATGGAAAAACGGACAAGCTCCTACAATGGAAGTAGGTAGTCGAGCTGCAACCTTAACGGTAACACATCCAGACAGAACCACAACAGATTTAACTTATAATTATACTGTTTATCCAAAAATTGAGACCAAAACCAATAATGGAGTTACTGGTCAATTTTATGCCTTTAAAGCAACTTCGGGTGATAAAGCAGTTGGAGGTAGATATGCTAATAATATAGGTGGATTTTCAAACCTATATCTCAATAATGATTCTCTTCCTTCAGGAACAACATTTGCTTATGAATATCGTCTGAACAACAATGCAAGTGCATCGGTAAGTAGTCAAGCTGGGTCACCTAAATTTAGTGATGTTTGGCATACAACTGATTCTTCAGCTAAAACGCACCATACTACCTATACTGCAAAAGCAACTTATCCTAAAGGACGTCTTGGTGATGTAACAGCTTCAAATCCTGCTCTCACAAGTGAAGTGAGATTTGATTATACGGTAGTTGATCCGGTAGCTAAACAAGAGTATACTACAACAGTTGGTGACACGGCTCCGCTAAATGATATTATTAACAATCCGGGCAATGCGCTTAAAAATTCTGATTCTAGTGTGGTGATTCCTGCTGGAACAACTTATAAGTGGGTATCTACACCAGATGCTTCAGCTCCAGGTATCTATAAGAAAGAAGCTCAAATTACTTTACCACAAGGTTCAACAACTCAACCAAGTAATTATGCAAATGTTCCTGTTACTATTAGAGTAAAACCAAACCCACCACAAATTGCAGATGATCAAGTAACGAATACAGGTGGTCTTCCAAATAAAGGAATCACTGTAACGAATGCATTGCCAAATGCACAGGTTACCTTGACAATTGGTGGTAAAACTCTTACTAAAGAAGCAGATGGTAATGGAAATGTAACCTTCCCTTCTACCGATGTTGCAGATAGTAACGGCTTGCTTCCAACAGGAAATGTAACAGTTAAGCAAAGTAAGGCATTTATTAATCCTGTAACAAATTCAACTGAAACTTTGGAATCAGGAACAACGACTAAGAACATCACTCCTGAAACTGAAAAACCAGTAGCTACAGATACAGTTGTAGAAGTGAAGGATCGTGTAACTGGTCTGTGGAAAGAAGTTTCAAAAACTAGCGTAGGAAATAAACCAGAACATACCTTCTATGCAGGTGATGAAATTCGTTTCACTACAACCTTCACAGATAATAGTAAATTTATTAAGAGAACTAACGTTCATTCAGGTGAAACAAGTGCAACAATAGTTCCAAATGTCTTAGACTCTTCATTTGGAGAGGCGAATGCAACAAACATTTCTTCTTTGACAGAAGCAACTCCAGCAAAACCAGCTAAATTGGAAGTTACAGGAAAAGTCAAAGATGGGTTGCAGTATAGTACAGGAAATGTTGCTACGCGATCAATTTCCGCAGAAGATGAGTCAGGTAACCGTTCAAATGGCTCTACCTTCCGAATAAGACAAGGTAGTCTAGCAGTAAGAAATGCTAACTTGAATCCTGATAAGAAGATTAAGGTTACAAGCCTAGCTTCCTTGACAGATACGGAAAAAACAAGCATTATAGAAGCTGTTAAGAATGCCCATGATACAGCTACAGAAAAAGAAAAAGATCGTATCCAGAACGTTACCATCGAAGGGAATAATAGTGTTAAGATTACCTATAAAGATGGTCAATCTCGTACAAAACCAATCTCAGATTTGGCAATGGAAGTTAACCCACCGGTTATTGAAGACTTAAGTGGACGTGGAGGTTTGCCAAATCAAACCATCACGGTAAATAATGTTCTTCCAGGAGCAACCGTAACCTTGACAGTTGCAGGTCAAACAATTATGCCGAAAAAAGCAGGAAATAACGCTACCAGCGTGACCTTTACTGCAGAAGATTTGAGAACGGCTTACACCGCAAACAATGGTCTACTTCCTTCAGGTAATGTGACTGCAATTCAAAGTGTACCAGCAGGTCCAAATACAACTGAAGTGTTAACTTCAGAGCCAGGTTCTGGGACTATTACTAATGAAACTGAAAGACCAGAACCAACCTTTGATCTTTATATCAAGAATGATAAGACAGGTCAGTGGGAAAAGCAAACAATTAAAGATAATGTTCGTCCAGGTACAAGAGGCTACGAGGTTTTTGCAGGTGATGAAATTAAAATCGTCATAAGCGGCAAGGATAATAGTGGTAAGATTAAAACTCTGAAATTGCATGATGGAACTTCAGATATCAGTAGAATTTTCCAAGATGGATATTCATCAAACGATCCTGCCCCTGGATTTAAAGATACTCCAACAGAAGCTTCAACAACAAATCCTGCTACTCTAGAGTACACAGCAACCTATGATGCAAACAAGCAATATGCTGATGGTAACAAATGGAGCCGTGGTGTTAAAGCAGTCGATTTATCTAATAACGAAGCACGTACTCAGACAGTAGTAGCTCAAGGGAAACTGAATAAGAAATTCCCAGCTCAGGTGCCAGCAACGGTTCAAGTAAGCAATACAAAAACCCTGTCTCCAGAAGATAAACAAAAGATTCTTGAGGCGGTGAAAGCAGCAAATCCAAAAGATGCAAACCGTATCAAAGATGGAGATGAAGGATATAGAATATCAAATGATGGGACTGTGACGATTACTTATAAAGATGGTACACAAAATACAGTGAAACCACCAGTATCGGATTCAGATGCATCTCAATCTGCCTCAATGAGCGCGTCTAAGTCCGCATCGACAAGTGCGAGCCAAAGTGCCTCAACAAGTGCGTCTAAGTCCGCATCGACAAGTGCCAGCCAAAGTGCCTCAACGAGCGCGTCTA
>CAUPZW010000057.1:0-6607 GCA_963515655.1 Streptococcus mitis | reverse complement strand
CTGAATAAAATCCATTTCCTCTAGTGAAAATCGAAAAAACTTGTGTTATAATAAGAAAGATTAAAATGTGAAAAAAGGAGATTCCTAATGGGACGTAAATGGGCCAATATCGTAGCCAAGAAAACGGCTAAAGATGGAGCTAACTCTAAAGTATATGCAAAATTTGGTGTAGAAATCTATGTAGCAGCTAAAAAAGGTGATCCAGATCCAGAATCAAACTCAGCTTTGAAATTCGTTATCGACCGTGCTAAACAAGCCCAAGTGCCAAAACACGTTATCGATAAAGCGATTGATAAAGCTAAAGGAAACACAGACGAAACCTTTACAGAAGGACGTTACGAAGGTTTTGGACCAAATGGTTCTATGCTGATTGTTGATACTTTGACTTCAAACGTTAACCGTACAGCAGCCAATGTCCGTGCAGCTTTTGGTAAAAATGGCGGAAACATGGGCGCTTCAGGTTCGGTTTCATACCTCTTTGACAACAAGGGTGTTATCGTGTTTGCAGGTGAAGATGCGGACGCGGTCTTTGAGCAATTGCTAGAAGCAGATGTGGATGTGGATGATGTAGAAGCAGAAGAAGGGACAATCACAGTTTACACAGCACCAACTGACCTTCACAAGGCTATCGTTGCCCTTCGTGAGTCAGGTGTCGAAGAATTCCAAGTTACTGAATTGGAAATGATTCCTCAGTCAGAAGTGGAATTGTCAGGCGATGACCTTGAAACCTTTGAAAAACTTTACAGCGTTCTTGAAGACGACGAAGACGTACAAAAGATCTACACAAACGTAGATGGATTCTAATAGAAAAACGAACAGTTTTACTAGCTGTTCGTTTTTTTGATATTTGAACTTAGAATCTGGTTTCAGAATCGTTTTTTTGATATTTGAACTTAGACTCAGGTTTCAGAATCATTTTGTTGCTTGCTTTTTTCTAAACCTAGACCGACTGCATGTTTTTGGACGAGCAAGAGCTGTCCATTGTCATCTTTTGCAAAAGTTAAGGTAACAGTCTTAGTCTTGTCTCCAATAGAGATATAGGTGATTTTTTTCGTATTGTAACCCCCAAGAGTGAAGTCAAACTCGGAATCTGGCTTTCCGTGTTTGTTGATAATATCCTCGTAGGTGGTACCACCTTTTCCTTTGTTGTCAAGGTCACCTTCGATTAAGGCGTCGAACTGTTCTTGGGTCCAGGTGAAGGTATCGTCTGTCAAGCCGCTTTCTTCTTCGCGTTCCATTGAGGCACTCGTATCCATGTAGGAACGGTTAAACTCCTTGGCATACTCTTTGTAGACATCAGCGTATAGTACCTGACTTGTAAAGAAAAGTACAACAGAGGTAACTGCCAGGGATGTTCCGATAATAGCCATTGTTTTCCGTTTTTTGAGGTTGACGATAAGGCCGATAATCCCCAAGATAAATGCGACGATGCCGATGAACAACGATAGATAGTTAATAAACGGGATCCAGGATCCTAAAAGTGCGATGGCTCCAAAAATGGTTGCTAAGATTCCTAAAACTCTTTGTTCTTCTGGTTTCATTTGAAAGTTTTCTCCCTTTATTGAGTGAATGGATTTCTATCCACAGTAGTGAGTTCTTATTATATAAAAGATATTGCCTAATGTCAATTTAAACTAAGATAGTTCTCATGAAAACTTTTTCTTGACATCTCTTTTCAAAGTGATAAAATAGTTCTCATGAAAACTTATTTAGTTCCTAGGAGAACTAAATGTGATAGTTAGAAAGGAGTTAGTATGGATAAACCGATGTTAGTTTTTAAGCGTTTTGGTCATCAGATTCACCTGATGGTGCAAAAGGAAGCCAAACGTTGTGGTATTGAATTTATGGGTGGGCCTCAAGGTCAGGTTGTGCGTTTTTTGGATAATCGTGAGAAAAACCAAGACTTGGTCTTGATTAAAGATATCGAGCAGGAACTCAATATTACCAAGTCTGTTGCTAGTAATTTGGTCAAGCGTATGGTGCAAAATGGTTTGGTGGAGTTGGAGGCGAGTCCTAGCGATAAGCGGGCAAAATTTGTTCGTTTGACGGACAAAGCACGTTCTCAGATGCAAGAGGTTAAGGCCTTTTTTGAACGCATAGACAAGCAGTTGATGGAAGACATTGATGAAGATGAATTACTGATTTTTGAGAAAGTTCTCAGTCAACTACAGGAAAATATCAAGAGAGTAGGAGGAGAGAATGAAGAAATTAGCCAAACGAATTAGTGGAAAAGAATGGGGGATGATTTTACTAGCCATTCTCTTTACCTGCTTTTCGGTTTATCTAGAGTTGGAAGTGCCGACCTATATCTCTAAAATCACAGATTTACTGGGAAGTCAGGCTACCAACTTGGATGAGTTATGGCAGCCAGCAGGTATGATGGTGGGAATATCCTTTCTAGCCTTCTTATCCGCAGTTGCAGTTGGATTTTTTGCGTCCAGAGTGGCCGCTTCTTATACTAGTAGGTTGAGAAGTGATATTTTTAACCGAGTTTTAGACTACTCGCAGACAGAGATTAAGAAATTCTCTATTCCCAGTCTTTTAACTCGTACCACCAATGATATTACTCAAGTTCAAATGTTGATTACCATGGGCTTGCAAGTAGTTACGCGTGGTCCGATTATGGCTATCTGGGCTATTGGGAAGATTTTAGGTCATTCAGAATACTGGCTCTGGGCCGTACTTGTGGCAGTGATTGTCAATGTCTTGATGACGACTGTTTTGATGACGCTAGCCTTTCCAAAACAGTCCTTGATTCAGGGGCTGACAGATAAACTGAACAGTATCACTCGTGAGAGTTTAACAGGTATTCGTGTCGTTCGCGCCTACAATGCTGAAGAATACCAAAATGAAAAATTTGCAGCAGCAAATGATGAATTGACACGCTTGAATTTGTTTGTCAACCGTCTTATGGCTATTTTGAACCCTATCATGATGGGGATTTCAAGTGGTTTGAGTGTGGCGATTTACTGGATTGGGGCCTATGTGGTTAACGATGCTGCTCCTATAGCGCGTCTGCCTCTCTTTAGTGACATGATTGTTTTCATGTCTTATGCCATGCAGGTTGTCATGGGCTTCCTTCTCATGGGAGCACTCTTCATCGTTCTTCCCCGAACCATGGTCTCTGCTAAGCGGATTAATCAGATTTTAGATTTGCATTCTTCTATCCAAAATCCTGCTCAAGTGCAGTTGGCTGATGAAAACCTCAAAGGTCAGGTCGAATTTAAGGATGTGACCTTCCGCTATGCGGCAAATTCGGAGACAGTTATCGAGCATGTTAGCTTTAGAGCAGAAGCTGGTCAAATAGTGGCCTTTATTGGGTCAACAGGTTCTGGTAAATCAACTCTGGTCAATCTGATTCCACGTTTCTACGACGTATCAGAAGGAGAAATTCTGGTGGATGGTGTCAATGTTCAAGGCTATGCCTTAGAGGATTTGCGCAACAAGGTTGGTTATATTCCTCAGAAAGCGGTTCTCTTTTCAGGTGATGTCAAGGGCAATCTAGACTTTGGACAGAGTCAAGAAACACCGCTTAGTGAGCAGGCTATGTGGCAGGCTTTGGAGTTGGCCCAGTCTAAGAACTTTATCGAAGACAAGGAAGCGGGCTTAGCGTCAGAAGTGGCCCAAGGAGGAACCAACTTCTCAGGCGGTCAAAGACAGCGTCTGGCCATTGCGCGTGCCTTAGCTCGGAAGCCAGAAATCCTCATCTTTGATGACTCCTTCTCAGCCTTGGACTACAAGACAGATCGTGTCCTACGCCAAGAGCTAGCAGAGAAAACCAAGTCTATGACCAAGCTTATCGTCGCACAGCGTATTTCAACCATTATGGATGCAGATTTGATTTTGGTCTTGGATCAAGGGAAAGTCGTGGGACAAGGCACCCACAAGGAACTTCTAGCTAATAACGAAGTTTACCAAGAAATTGCCTATTCACAACTATCGAAGGAGGAATTGGAACATGGAAAATAAAAAAATGTCTCTCTGGAAACAGACTAAACCCTATCTTGCAGGCCTCCAGTTTGCCCTTCTAATTGCCTTTCTAGCAACAATCGTATCCAATATCATTACTGTATATGGTCCAACCCGCATCAAGGAAATGACCAATATCATTGCCAGTGGTCTGGAAACAAGTGTGAATGTCGCGGCGGTTGCAGCTATTGGTGGTTTTTTGGCCGTGATTTATGTGATCGGACTTCTATCAAATTATTTACAGGCCTTTCTGTTTACAACAGCCATTCAACGTTTTTCAGAGCGTTTGAGAAGAGCCATTGCAGAGAAAATCAATCGCCTACCATTAAGATATTTTGATGGACATTCTCAAGGAGATACCTTGTCTCGTGTAACCAATGACGTTGACACTGCAGCCCAGTCCCTTAATCAAAGTCTGGGAACAGTTCTTTCATCCACTTTACTGGTCGTGGCAGTCTTGGTAACCATGTTTGGGATGAACTGGATTTTAGCCTTGGTGACGGTTGTGTCAACTCTTATCGGTTTTGCTTTCGTGTCTGTCTTTATGGGCAAATCCCAAGGCTTCTTTAAGAGTCAGCAACAAGATTTGGCAGCTGTCAATGGCTATGTGGAGGAAATGTACTCTGGCCATAATGTAGTGACCAGTTACAATGCTATCGAAAGTACGAAAGAAGAGTTTGCGAAATTAAACCATCGTCTGTATGATAGTATCTGGAAATCTCAATTTATTTCAGGGATTATAATGCCGATTATGATGTTTATTGGGAACTTTAGCTATGCCTTAGTGATTATCGTCGGTGCAGTCTTGGACTTGAATGGGCAGATTAGTATTGGGATTATCGTTGCCTTTATGGCCTACGTTCGTATCTTTTCTCAGCCTCTTTCACAAATTGCTCAAGGGATTACCAGTCTTCAGCAGGCTAGCGCAGCCATGGGTCGTGTCTTCGAATTCTTAGGTGAAGAGGAAATGGAAGATGAATCTCATAAAGAAAGACAATTGAGCGACATGAAAGGTCAAGTGGTCTTTGATCGAGTTTCCTTTGGTTACACACCAGAGCGAACCATTATTCATGACTTTTCTGCGACCGCTCATGCAGGTCAAAAGGTTGCCATTGTCGGACCAACAGGAGCTGGTAAGACAACCATTGTCAATCTTTTGATGAAGTTCTATGAGATTGATAAGGGAAGTATCCGTATAGATGGTGTCGATACCAAGGAGATGAAGCGATCGGAAGTACACGATGCCTTTTCAATGGTCTTGCAGGACACTTGGCTCTTTGAAGGCACTATCCGAGACAATCTCATCTATAACCAAAAGGGTATTAGTGATGAGCGTGTGATTGAAGCCAGCAAGGCTGTAGGGATTCACCACTTTATCATGACCCTACCAGATGGTTACGATACCGTCTTGGACGACACAGTGACCTTGTCTGTCGGACAAAAACAACTCTTGACCATTGCTCGTGCTTTGCTGAAAGATGCGCCACTCTTGATTTTGGATGAGGCGACCTCTTCTGTTGATACACGGACGGAGGAATTGATTCAGAAAGCCATGGACCGTTTGATGGATGGCAGAACTTCCTTTGTCATTGCCCACCGCTTGTCTACTATCCGAAATGCTGATCTGATTCTTGTCATGAAAGATGGCAATATCATCGAGCAAGGCAATCATGATGAGCTGATGGCACAAGGAGGCTTCTACGCTGACCTTTATAACAGTCAGTTTACAGAAGACGAAGCAGAAGAATAAACCCAAAGAAGGCTTGACGGCCTTCTTTTTCTGCACTATACTAGAAGACAAGTGCTTCCCTGCAAGTAAAATTTGAGTAAGTGATGAGAAAATATATGAAAAATTATCAAGAATGGTATAACCACATCGCTGGTAAGATTGAAAATAAGCCCTTTCTTCTGAGACTGTTAAGAACTTTCAATCGGTTCATGACCGTAGTTATGCCTATAGTTTATCTGACCTTGTTAGTAACTACCTATTTCCAAGAAGGATTTGGAAAGCAGGTATTGATCTATGTGTTTATCTCTGCTACAGGTTTTGTGATTTTATCCCTTCTTCGTAAGAAAATCAATGCCCCTAGGCCTTATGAGGAATGGGATATTAAACCCTTGCTTGACAGAGATAGTCCTGGTCAGTCTATGCCCAGTCGTCATGTCTTTTCAGCAAGCATTATCTCCATGGCTTGCTTACATGCTAGTCTATCTGTAGGGGTTATCTTGTTGATCTTGTCAGTCTTCCTGGGCCTAGTAAGAGTACTAGGTGGCGTCCATTATCCTAAGGATGTCTTGGTTGGATATATTTGTGGTCTTGTATGGGGTGTGATTTTCTTTCTATTTTGACCTGCAAGTTAAGGTGATCCTAGAACCACTTACGGGGTTAAAGTAACCACTTGCCTTTTTGCTCTTGTTTTCTTATTTTAGCTTTGATATAGTAGAGTCAGAAAGGAGATGGAATGAAGTTACGAATCGAAATTGACAGCAATTTAGAGGAAACTGAAATTGTCATCAAGGCAGCGGCTTTGACAGATGAGATTGCGGATTTACAGCGGCTCTTGCAAGAATCCAAGTCTCCTAGGTTGATTTTTTACAAGGGGACGGGTGAATATTATCTGGACTTGTCGGAAATTCT
>CAUPZW010000056.1:0-7525 GCA_963515655.1 Streptococcus mitis | reverse complement strand
CGTTCATCCAAGTCCTCAGGCTTGATCCAGCGAACGGTCTTTTTACCCATTGGGCTCATGACGACTTCCGCATTGTACTCGCCTTCCATGCGGTGTTTGAAGACTTCAAACTGGAGTTGACCAACAGCTCCCAGCATATACTCGCCTGTTTGGTAATTCTTATAAAGCTGAACGGCTCCTTCTTGCACCAATTGCTCAATCCCCTTGTGGAAGGATTTTTGCTTCATAACATTCTTAGCAGAAACTTTCATGAAAATTTCAGGGGTAAAGGTTGGTAGGGGTTCAAATTCAAATTTATTTTTCCCAACTGTCAAGGTATCTCCAACCTGATAAGTACCTGTATCGTAAACCCCGATAATATCACCTGCCACGGCATTGGTCACATTCTCACGACTTTCAGCCATAAACTGAGTAACATTAGACAGTTTGGCACCCTTACCAGTACGAGGCAGGTTGACACTCATGCCACGCTCAAATTCACCCGATACGATACGGACAAAGGCAATACGGTCACGGTGACGAGGGTCCATATTGGCTTGGATTTTAAAGACAAATCCTGAGAAATCCTTATCATAAGGATCCACAATTTCACCATCTGTTTTCTTATGACCATGTGGTTCTGGAGCAAACTTGAGGAAGGTTTCAAGGAAGGTCTGCACACCAAAGTTAGTAAGGGCTGAGCCGAAGAAGACTGGCGTCAATTCTCCAGCCAGAATAGCTTCCTCTGAAAACTCATTTCCAGCTTCATTTAAAAGCTCAATGTCATCCTTGACTTGCTCGTAGAAAGGATTGCTACCAAAAAGCTTGTCCCCATCTTCAAGACTAGCAAAACGCTCATCCCCTTTATAGAGCTCCAAGCGTTGATTATAGAGGTCATATAAGCCCTCAAAGGCTTTCCCCATCCCGATTGGCCAGTTCATCGGGTAGCTAGCAATACCCAAGACTTCTTCTAATTCTTGCAAGAGGTCCAGTGGCTCACGACCGTCACGGTCTAGCTTGTTCATAAAGGTAAAAACTGGAATGCCACGGTGTTTGACAACTTCAAACAACTTTTTGGTTTGAGCCTCAATACCCTTGGCAGAATCCACCACCATGACCGCAGCATCCACCGCCATCAAGGTACGATAGGTATCTTCTGAGAAGTCCTCGTGCCCTGGCGTGTCTAGGATATTCACGCGCTTGCCATCGTAGTCAAACTGCATAACAGATGAAGTAACGGAAATCCCACGTTGTTTCTCGATATCCATCCAGTCAGACTTGGCAAAAGTCCCTGTTTTCTTTCCTTTTACAGTACCAGCCTCACGAATCTCGCCCCCAAAGTAGAGCAACTGCTCAGTGATGGTTGTTTTCCCCGCGTCCGGGTGGGAGATGATAGCAAAGGTACGACGTTTCTTAATTTCTTCTTGAATATTCATAAGTTCTCTTTCTTTGATTCTCTATTTTTCTTGTTTCAATAGCTAAGAATGATTTCTACATTGGATTTTACCATTCCTTTCAACACTCCATTATATCGGATTTTAGCATTTTTTTCAATTTCTATTTTATGTTAGACTATACTTGAATAAAAGCTATTCCTTGTAGTCAAATAGATCGAAAACCGTGACAATTCTAGCAAAAATGATATAATAAAACAAAAAGGAGATGTAATCATGTTCAAAGAATTTGGTGTAACCAATTTAGAAGTGACGAAAGATGATATTTACAAGAATCCAAGCAACCCTATTTTGCGTATGTATGATGACGATGAATTAATCGGAACCTTTAGTATTCTAACTGGAGAAGTATTGGAAAATTTGGACTTGGCAGACTATGATATTCGTTTTGCTCAAAAGCAAATTGAGTTAAATCGCGATAACTACCTTGAAACATGGAAGGACTACGTGGGATTACTACATGCCTAAATATTCTTTCTTAAAGTATGGTATTGAAATCCGTCCTAACGAACATAACCATAAAGGTCAAAAAGCGCATATTCACTTTTATATCCACGGAGAAGAAGTCGGCTCAATGTTTCTGAACGGTGAACTGAGAGATGGTAAAGCAAAAGCAAAAGACCTAAAAATGATAAGGCAATATGTCTTAGAAAATGCAGTTGAACTTCAGGCTTTATGGAATGAATACCAAAAGAGTGCATACTAAAATCAAAGAATCTTAGTTTGCTAATCAACAACAAACAAAAACTATCTAGCAATTTTAATGCCTACTATTCAACTATTGCCCCACTTAGGTACTAACCATCCTACTCCTCTTGCAATTTTTAAAGTAAATGTTGCAATGAATATAGAAAAAGGTGTTGCGTCAACAACACCCCACAGAGCCGTTTAAGACGGTGGCTGTAGTTACATAACTAAAAATAGCTCGTTAACTCGCCAAAGTTAGGACGGCTATTTTTTGTCTCTTTAAAAATCTCTTTCTCGACTTGCCAGATGTCTTTTTTCAGCTTTCCCTCCCTTATTTATAGGAAATTATGGTAAAATAGAACAGACTAAAAATCATCATTTCACGAAAGGATGCAAGATGAAAATTACTCAAGAAGAGGTAACACACGTTGCCAATCTTTCAAAATTAAGATTCTCTGAAGAAGAAACTGCTGCCTTTGCGACTACCTTGTCTAAGATTGTTGACATGGTTGAGTTACTGGGCGAAGTTGATACAACTGGTGTCGCACCTACTACGACCATGGCTGACCGCAAGACCGTACTCCGCCCTGATGTGGCAGAAGAAGGAACAGACCGTGATCGCTTGTTTAAAAACGTACCTGAAAAAGACAACTACTATATCAAGGTACCAGCTATCCTAGACGATGGAGGAGATGCCTAATGACTTTCAACAATAAAACCATTGAAGACTTGCATAATCTCCTTGTATCTAAGGAAATTTCTGCAACAGAATTGACACAAGCAACGCTTGAAGATATCAAGTCTCGCGAGACAGCTATCAACGCTTTTGTTACCATCGCTGAAGAGCAGGCTCTTGCTCAAGCCAAAGCCATTGATGAAGCTGGAATTGACGCTGATAATGTCCTTTCAGGAATTCCACTTGCAGTTAAAGATAATATCTCTACAGACGGTATTCTCACAACCGCAGCCTCAAAAATGCTCTACAACTATGAGCCTATCTTTGATGCAACAGCCGTTTCCAATGCAAAATCTAAAGGCATGATTGTCGTAGGGAAAACCAACATGGACGAATTTGCCATGGGTGGTTCAGGTGAAACTTCACACTATGGTGCGACTAAAAACGCTTGGGACCACAGCAAGGTGCCTGGTGGTTCATCAAGTGGTTCTGCCGCAGCTGTAGCTTCTGGACAAGTCCGCTTGTCACTTGGTTCTGATACGGGTGGTTCTATCCGCCAACCTGCTGCCTTCAACGGGATCGTTGGTCTCAAACCAACCTACGGAACAGTTTCACGTTTCGGTCTCATTGCCTTTGGTAGCTCTCTAGACCAAATCGGACCTTTCGCACCAACTGTTAAGGAAAATGCCCTCTTGCTCAATGCTATTGCCAGCGAAGATGATAAAGACTCTACTTCTGCTCCTGTCCGCATTGCCGACTTTACTTCAAAAATCGGTCAAGACATCAAGGGTATGAAAATCGCTTTGCCTAAGGAATACCTTGGTGAAGGGATTGCCCCAGAGGTTAAGGAAACTATTCTAAATGCTGCTAAGCACTTTGAAAAACTTGGCGCTATCGTTGAAGAAGTCAGCCTCCCTCACTCTAAATATGGTGTGGCAGTATACTACATTATCGCTTCATCTGAAGCTTCATCAAACTTGCAACGCTTTGACGGTATTCGTTATGGCTACCGTGCAGAGGATGCGACAAACCTTGATGAAATCTATGTAAATAGCCGTAGCCAAGGATTCGGTGAAGAGGTTAAACGCCGTATCATGCTTGGTACTTTCAGTCTTTCATCAGGTTACTATGATGCTTACTACAAGAAAGCTGGACAGGTTCGTACCCTCATCATCCAAGATTTCGAAAAAGTCTTTGCGGATTACGACTTGATTTTGGGTCCAACTGCTCCAAGCGTTGCCTATGACTTAAATTCTCTCAACCACGACCCAGTTGCCATGTACTTAGCTGACCTCTTGACCATCCCAGTTAACTTAGCTGGTCTTCCAGGGATTTCGATTCCTGCTGGATTCTCTCAAGGTCTCCCTGTCGGACTCCAATTGATTGGTCCTAAGTACTCTGAGGAAACCATTTACCAAGCTGCTGCTGCCTTTGAAGCAACAACAGACTACCACAAACAACAACCCGTGATTTTTGGAGGTGACAACTAATGAACTTTGAAACAGTCATTGGACTTGAAGTCCACGTAGAGCTCAACACCAATTCAAAAATCTTCTCACCTACTTCTGCCCACTTTGGAAATGACCAAAACGCTAACACTAACGTGATTGACTGGTCCTTCCCAGGAGTTCTGCCAGTTCTCAATAAAGGTGTTGTCGATGCCGGTATCAAGGCTGCTCTTGCCCTCAATATGGACATCCACAAAAAGATGCACTTTGACCGCAAGAACTACTTCTATCCTGATAATCCAAAAGCCTACCAAATTTCCCAGTTTGATGAGCCAATCGGTTACAACGGCTGGATTGAAGTGGAGCTAGAAGACGGTACGACCAAGAAAATCGGTATCGAACGTGCTCACCTAGAAGAAGACGCTGGTAAAAACACCCACGGTACAGATGGCTACTCTTATGTTGACCTCAACCGCCAAGGGGTGCCATTGATTGAGATTGTATCTGAAGCCGACATGCGTTCGCCAGAAGAAGCCTACGCTTATCTGACAGCCCTCAAGGAAGTTATCCAGTACGCTGGTATTTCTGACGTTAAGATGGAAGAAGGTTCTATGCGTGTGGATGCTAACATCTCCCTTCGTCCTTATGGTCAAGAGAAATTCGGTACCAAGACTGAGTTGAAGAACTTGAATTCCTTCTCAAATGTTCGCAAGGGTCTTGAATACGAAGTCCAACGTCAGGCTGAAATCCTACGCTCAGGTGGTCAAATCCGCCAAGAAACACGCCGTTACGATGAAGCCAACAAGACAACTATCCTCATGCGTGTTAAGGAAGGCGCTGCTGACTACCGCTACTTCCCAGAACCTGACCTACCTATCTTTGAAATTTCAGATGAGTGGATCGAAGAAATGCGTACAGAGTTGCCAGAGTTTCCAAAAGAACGCCGTGCGCGTTATGTATCTGACCTTGGCTTGTCAGACTATGATGCTAGTCAGTTAACTGCGAACAAAGTCACTTCTGATTTCTTTGAAAAAGCTGTTGCTCTCGGTGGCGATGCTAAACAAGTCTCTAACTGGCTCCAAGGTGAGGTTGCTCAGTTCTTGAACGCTGAAGGCAAGACACTGGAACAAATCGAATTGACACCAGAAAACTTGGTTGAAATGATTGCCATCATCGAAGACGGCACTATCTCTTCTAAGATTGCTAAGAAAGTCTTTGTCCACCTGGCGAAAAATGGCGGTGGAGCGCGTGAATACGTGGAAAAAGCAGGCATGGTCCAAATCTCAGATCCAGCTGTCTTGATTCCAATTATCCACCAAGTCTTTGCGGATAACGAAGCCGCAGTTGCCGACTTCAAGTCAGGTAAACGTAACGCAGACAAGGCCTTCACAGGCTTCCTGATGAAAGCAACCAAAGGCCAAGCCAACCCACAAGTTGCCCTTCAACTTCTTGCTCAAGAATTAGCGAAGTTGAAAGAAGATTAATATGTAAAAGAAACCAGCCCTGAGGTTGGTTTTTTTCGCTCCTACCAAATCCCAATAACTATTTTGGCTTTATTTCCAGAAGATTTTATGGTAAAATGAGGAGTAATAATATTTATTAAAGAGGTAAAAACATGATTGAAGCAAGCAAATTGAAAGCTGGTATGACATTTGAAACTGCAGACGGAAAATTGATCCGCGTTTTGGAAGCTAGCCACCACAAACCAGGTAAAGGAAACACGATCATGCGTATGAAATTGCGTGATGTCCGTACTGGTTCTACTTTTGACACAAGCTACCGTCCAGAAGAAAAATTCGAACAAGCTATTATCGAGACTGTTCCAGCTCAATACTTGTACAAAATGGATGAAACTGCCTACTTCATGAACACTGAAACTTACGACCAATACGAAATCCCAGTCGTAAATGTTGAAAATGAATTGCTTTACATCCTTGAAAACTCTGATGTGAAAATCCAATTCTACGGAACTGAAGTAATCGGTGTAACTGTACCAACTACTGTTGAATTGACAGTTGCTGAAACACAACCATCTATCAAAGGTGCTACTGTTACAGGTTCTGGTAAACCAGCAACTATGGAAACTGGACTTGTTGTCAACGTTCCAGACTTCATCGAAGCTGGACAAAAATTGATCATCAACACTGCAGAAGGAACTTACGTTTCTCGTGCCTAATCTCTAGAAAGAGGTCATTCTATGGGAATTGAAGAACAATTTGGCGAAATCGTTATCGCTCCACGTGTACTTGAAAAAATCATTGCCATCGCAACTGCTAAAGTTGATGGTGTTCACTCATTTTCAAATAAATCCGTATCTGATACCCTATCAAAACTCTCTCTTGGTCGTGGCGTCTACTTAAAAGAAAGCAACGAAGAACTAACTGCTGACATCTACCTCTACCTTGAGTACGGTGTGAAAGTACCAAAAGTTGCTCTTGCTATTCAAAAAGCGGTCAAAGATGCTGTCCATGATATGGCTGATGTGGAACTTTCTGCTGTCAATATCCATGTTACAGGAATTGTTCCAGACAAAACACCTAAACCAGAGTTGAAAGATCTATTTAACGAGGACTTCCTCAATGACTAGTCCATTATTAGAATCTAGACGCGAACTTCGTAAATGCGCTTTTCAAGCTCTTATGAGTCTTGAATTCGGTACAGATATGGAAACGGCTTGTCACTTTGCCTACACACATGACCGTGAAGATGCAGATGTGCAAATCCCTGCCTTTCTTCTGAATTTGGTTTCTGGTGTTCAAGCTCAAAAAGACGAGTTGGATAACCAAATCAACCAGCACCTCAAGTCAGGCTGGACAGTTGAACGCTTGACCTTGGTCGAAAAAAACTTACTACGCTTAGGAATCTTTGAAATCACATCATTTGATACACCTCAGCTGGTAGCAGTCAATGAAGCCATTGAACTCGCTAAGAATTTTTCAGATCAAAAATCAGCCCGCTTTATCAACGGACTGCTTAGTCAATTTGTAACTGAAGAAAATGAATAATCGAAAAGGTGTTTGGTCTTCCAAGCACCTTTTGACTTTCTCTTGATATAGAGTAAGAAGCACATAAAAACTAGAACTGACTTCCAGTTCTAGTTTTTGCGTATTCTAAAGAATTATACTCAATGAAAATCAAAGAGCAAACTAGGAAGCTATCCATAACCTCAAAACACGGTTTTGAGGTTATGGATAGAACTGACGAAGTCAGTAACATATATACGACTAGGCGAAGCTGACGTGGTTTGAAGAGATTTTCGAAGAGTATTAGTATTTTCTAAA
>CAUPZW010000055.1:0-7543 GCA_963515655.1 Streptococcus mitis | reverse complement strand
GTTGTGGATAGAACTGACGAAGTCAGTAACCATACCTACGGCAAGGCGACGTTGATGTGGTTTGAAGAGATTTTCGAATAGTATAAAAGAAACAAGCTGACAAAGGAGACGGGTATGGAACAAACATTCTTTATCATCAAACCAGATGGTGTAAAAAGAGGATTAGTGGGTGAGGTGTTGAAACGCATCGAACAACGTGGATTGACAATCGAAAAATTGGAGTTGCGTACAAAGGTTTCAGAAGAGTTAATTGACCAGCACTATCAGGACTTGGTTGGTCAAAGTTTTTACCCACCGATTCGTGAATTCATGACTTCAGGCCCAGTTCTTGTGGGTATCATCTCTGGTCCTAAAGTAATTGAAACTTGGCGGACTATGATGGGGGCGACTCGTCCAGAAGAAGCTTTACCAGGCACTATTCGAGGTGATTTTGCAAAGGCTGCTGGAGAAAATGAGGTTATCCAAAATGTTGTACATGGATCAGATTCAGAAGAGTCAGCTAAGCGAGAAATTGCACTTTGGTTTTAAGAGTTGATTGACCAAAGAGATTGGTTAAAAATTCATTTGGATAGAAAGTATAGTCAATTATTTTAAGATATGATGCATGATATCAAACTTTTTAGTTTTTGATATGGTGCGTTTTTTGATTTCAAGTTTAGCCTTTCGTGTTTGTTTAGCGTCTTAAAAAGACATTTGAGAAGATTAGAAACAGTTCTCCCTTTTCTCCTAGTATAATGATTGGTAGGAAGGGAGAGAGAAGATGAAATCAATGAGAATCTTATTTTTGTTAGCTTTAATTCAAATCAGTTTGAGTAGTTGTTTTCTATGGAAGGAATGCATCTTGTCCTTTAAACAAAGTACAGCTTTTTTCATCGGAAGCATGGTCTTCGTTTCAGGAATCTGTGCTGGAGTAAATTATCTTTATACCTGTAAGCAAGAAGTTCATAGTGTCTTAGCTAGTAAGAAGTCAGTGAAGCTTCTTTACAGTATCCTGCTCTTAATTAATTTGTTAGGAGCTGTTCTTGTCCTGTCAGATAACTTGTTCATTAAAAATACGCTGCAGCAAGAATTAGTTGACTTCTTATTGCCATCCTTTTTCTTTCTATTTGGACTAGATTTGCTGATTTTTTTACCTTTGAAAAAATATATGCGCGATTTTCTTGCCATGCTAGACAGAAAAAAGACAGTTTTGGTAACTATTTTAGCAACACTTCTCTTCTTAAGAAATCCAATGACCATTGTCTCACTTCTGATTTATATTGGACTGGGCTTGTTTTTTGCAGCCTATCTTGTCCCAAATTCGGTTAAAAAGGAAGTTTCCTTTTATGGTCATATTTTTCGAGATCTTGTATTGGTCATTGCTACGCTCATTTTCTTTTAGAGAAAGCTTGTTTTTATGGATGTTATGATGGTAAGTTTAGCAGGAAAATAGACACAAAAGAAAAGTTTTTGGTATAATAAGAATATGTACACAAAAAATGAAGAAGAGCTGCAAGCCTTAGGGGAGCATTTGGGTCATCTATTAGAAAAGAATGATGTTTTAATTTTAACTGGAGAACTGGGCGCAGGTAAAACGACATTTACAAAAGGTCTTGCTAAAGGGTTACAGATTTCTCAGATGATTAAGAGTCCAACTTACACTATCGTAAGAGAGTATGAAGGTCGTCTTCCACTTTATCACCTAGATGTTTATCGTATTGAGGGGGATGCTGATTCTATCGACTTGGATGAGTTTCTCTTTGGTGGTGGAGTGACTGTCATTGAGTGGGGCCATCTTTTAGGTGATGCCTTGCCAAATACTTATTTAGAATTGGAAATTCTAAAAGAAGCAGATGGACGCCGTTTAAATTTCCAGGCAAAGGGGTTGCGTGCAGAAAAACTCTTAGAGGAGCTTCAACATGGAGTATGAATTGCTCATTAGAGAAGCAGAACCTGGTGATGCTGTTGAGTTAGTAACATTTTTAAATCGTGTCAGTTTAGAGACAGATTTTACCAGTTTAGATGGAGATGGTATTCTCTTGACCGGTGAGGAGATGGAAGTATTCCTCAACAAGCAAGCTAGTTCAGACAATCAGATAAGCTTACTTGCATTCTTAAATGGTAAAATTGCTGGCCTTGTAAATATTACAGCTGACCAGCGCAAGAGAGTCCGTCATATTGGAGATCTCTTCATTGTGATTGGAAAAAGATATTGGAATAATGGCTTGGGAAGTTTGTTGATAGAAGAAGCGATAGAGTGGGCACAAGCAAGTGGTATTCTGCGTCGTCTCCAACTGACTGTCCAAACTCGTAATCAAGCAGCAGTTCATCTTTATCAAAAGCATGGCTTTGTAATTGAAGGTCGCCAAGAGCGTGGAGCATATATAGAAGAAGGGAAATTTATCGATGTTTACTTGATGGGTAAACTGATAGACTAGTAGAAATATGGTTAAAAAAATTATTGGAATGGTGCTAGCTTTTCTAGCTGTGACAGTTTTGGGTGTTGGTGTTTTTGCTTATACTATTTATCAGCAAGGTACAGAGACTTTGGCAAAAACCTATAAAAAAATAGGAGAAGAAACCAAGGTTATTGAAGCAACAGAGCCTTTGACCATTCTGTTGATGGGGGTTGATACTGGGAACGTAGAGCGTACAGACCAATGGGCTGGAAATAGTGACAGTATGATTTTGCTGACTGTCAATCCTCACACAAAGAAAACGACGATGATGAGTTTGGAACGTGATATCCTGACTAAAATTCAACATAAAGATGGTAGTATTGAAGAAGCGAAGCTAAACGCTGCCTATGCTGGTGGTGGTGCAGAACTTGCGATAGAAACAATTCAAAAGATGATGAACCTTCATATTGATCGCTACATTATGGTCAACATGCAAGGCTTGCAACAATTGGTCGATGCAGTGGGAGGTATTACGGTTAATAATACACTAGGTTTCCCAATCTCTATCAGTGACCAAGAAGAATTTAACACCATTTCTATCGGTGTTGGAGAGCAGACAATAAATGGAGAAGAAGCACTTGTTTATTCACGCATGCGTTATCAAGACCCAGAAGGAGACTACGGACGTCAGAAGCGTCAGCGTGAAGTCATTCAAAAAGTTGTTGAAAAAGTTCTTAGTTTAAATAGTGTCAGTCACTATCAGTCTATCTTAAAAGCCCTAAGTACTAATATGCAGACTAATATCGATTTATCTGCAAAAAGTATTCCAAGCTTATTGGGCTACAAAGATTCATTTAACACCATTGAAACACAACAGTTGAAGGGTGAAGGGGAGATGCTACAAGGCGTTTCTTATCAAATTGTTACAAGAAACCACATGTTGGAAATGCAGAATCTTTTGAGACGTTCTTTGGGACAAGAAGAAGTTACTCAGCTTGAAACAAATGTTGTCTTATTTGAAGATTTATTTGGACGAACACCTGTTGGTGACGAAGACAATTAACTTTCTTACTATAAATAAAAAAATCAATCGTGGGAAATTTCCTGCGATTTTTTCAAAAAAATACGAATAGATAGGTAGGAGGAAACATGAAAGCAGAAATCATTGCTGTTGGAACAGAGATTTTGACAGGACAGATTGTCAACACTAATGCCCAGTTTTTATCGGAAAAATTAGCAGAGATTGGGGTAGATGTATATTTTCAGACGGCTGTAGGAGACAACGAAGCCCGTCTCTTATCCCTGCTTGAGATTGCTAGTCAACGTAGCAGTCTGGTGATTTTGACAGGTGGTTTGGGGCCAACTGAGGACGATTTGACCAAACAAACTCTGGCTAAATTTTTAGGGAAAGAATTAGTTTTTGATCCTCAGGCGCAGGCGAAATTGGATGTATTTTTTGCACAGAGACCGGACTATGCCCGAACACCGAATAACGAAAGACAAGCTCAACTTGTAGAAGGAGCGACTCCGCTGCCCAACGAAACAGGACTGGCTGTGGGGGGGATGTTAGAGGCCGAAGGAGTGACCTACGTCGTCCTTCCAGGTCCACCAAGTGAATTGAAACCCATGGTCTTAAATCAACTTCTACCTAAGTTGATGACAGGGAGCAAGCTGTATTTCCGAGTTCTTCGTTTCTTTGGAATTGGCGAAAGTCAGCTGGTGACCATTTTGGCTGATTTGATTGACAATCAAACAGATCCGACCTTGGCACCTTATGCCAAGACAGGAGAAGTCACTCTACGTCTGTCAACAAAGGTTAGCAGTCAAGAAGAGGCGAATCAAGCGCTGGATATCTTAGAAAACCAAATCTTGGAGTATCAGACCTTTGAAGGAATTTGTTTACGAGAACTTTGCTATGGTTATGGGGAAGAAACTAGTTTAGCTAGCATTGTGGTAGAAGAACTGAAAAAGCAAGGGAAAACCATTACGGCAGCAGAGAGTTTGACGGCAGGACTTTTCCAAGCCACTGTAGCTGATTTTTCGGGTGCTTCAAGTATATTTAAGGGTGGTTTCGTGACCTATAGCTTGGAGGAAAAATCAAAGATGTTGGATATTCCTGCCAAGGATTTGGAAGAACATGGTGTAGTGTCTGAATTTACAGCTCAGAAGATGGCTGAGCAGGCACGAATCAAGACCCAGTCTGATTTTGGCCTTAGTTTGACTGGAGTGGCAGGACCAGATAGCCTAGAAGGGCACCCAGCTGGGACAGTTTACATAGGATTGGCGCAAGAGAAAGGAACCGAGGTCATCAAGGTTAATATTGGAGGCAGAAGTCGAGCAGATGTACGTCACATTGCGGTTATGCATGCATTTAACCTAGTTCGCAAGGCTTTATTAAGTGACTAACTTTTGATATAATAGTAGATAGGTCTAAGGACCATTAGAATGTAGGAGAATAGAATGGCGAAAAAACCAAAAAAATTAGAAGAAATTTCAAAAAAATTTGGGGCAGAACGTGAAAAAGCCTTGAATGACGCTCTTAAATTGATTGAGAAAGACTTTGGTAAAGGATCAATCATGCGTTTGGGTGAACGTGCGGAGCAAAAGGTGCAAGTGATGAGCTCAGGTTCCTTGGCTCTTGATATTGCCCTTGGTTCAGGTGGTTATCCTAAGGGACGTATCATCGAAATCTATGGGCCAGAGTCATCTGGTAAGACAACAGTTGCCCTTCATGCAGTTGCGCAAGCGCAAAAAGAAGGCGGGATTGCAGCCTTTATCGATGCGGAACATGCCCTCGATCCAGCTTATGCTGCGGCCCTTGGTGTCAATATTGACGAATTGCTCTTGTCTCAACCAGACTCAGGAGAGCAAGGTCTTGAGATTGCAGGAAAATTGATTGACTCAGGAGCCGTGGATCTTGTCGTAGTCGACTCAGTTGCTGCCCTTGTACCTCGTGCGGAAATTGATGGAGATATCGGAGATAGCCACGTTGGTTTGCAGGCTCGTATGATGAGCCAGGCTATGCGTAAACTTGGTGCTTCTATCAATAAAACCAAAACAATTGCCATCTTTATCAACCAATTGCGTGAAAAAGTTGGGGTCATGTTTGGAAATCCAGAAACAACTCCTGGTGGACGTGCTCTGAAATTCTACGCATCAGTCCGTTTGGATGTTCGTGGAAGCACACAAATCAAGGGAACTGGTGACCAAAAAGACACCAACGTCGGTAAAGAAACTAAGATCAAGGTCGTGAAAAACAAGGTGGCTCCACCATTTAAGGAAGCCTTCGTTGAAATCATGTACGGAGAAGGTATTTCTAAGACTGGTGAACTTTTGAAGATCGCAAGCGATTTGGATATCATCAAAAAAGCAGGAGCTTGGTACTCTTACAAGGATGAGAAAATCGGGCAAGGTTCTGAAAATGCTAAGAAATACTTGGCAGATCACCCAGAAGTCTTTGATGAGATTGACCATCAAGTCCGTGTTCAATTTGGTTTGATTGATGGAGAAGAAGCTGCTGAAAGCAAAAAAGATGAAGCAGTTCAAGCAGATTCTGTGAATGAAGAGGTAACTCTTGACCTAGGCGATGAGCTTGAAATCGAAATTGAAGAATAAGCTGTTAAAGCAGTGGAGGACATCCGCTGCTTTTTCGTTGCTTTGTTCAAGTTTTCAGATTAGTTATGATTTGCTGTTTCTTGTCGCTCCTCTAGAAAGCTGATATAATAGCCTTATGAATAAAAAACGAACAGTGGACCTGATTCATGGCCCGATTCTTTCCTCGCTCTTAAGCTTCGCCTTCCCAATCTTGCTGTCTAATATTTTTCAACAGCTCTATAACACTGCTGATGTCTTGATTGTTGGACGATTTCTTGGTCAAGAATCCTTGGCTGCAGTAGGAGCGACGACAGCGATTTTTGACCTGATTGTAGGTTTTACTCTTGGTGTTGGCAATGGCATGGGAATTGTCATTGCCCGTTATTATGGGGCTCGGGATTTCACTAAAATCAAGGAGGCAGTAGCAGCCACCTGGATTTTAGGTGTTCTTTTGAGTGTTGTAGTGATGCTGCTGGGCTTTCTTGGATTGTATCCACTTTTACAGTACTTGGATACCCCTGCAGAAATTCTTTCCCAGTCCTATCAATATATTTCTATGATTGTGACTTGTGTTGGTGTCAGCTTTGCTTATAATCTCTTTGCAGGTTTGTTGCGATCTATTGGAGACAGTCTGGCTGCGCTTGGTTTTCTGATTTTCTCTGCTCTGGTTAATGTAGCTCTGGATCTCTATTTTATTACGCAATTGCATCTTGGAGTTCAATCGGCGGGACTTGCTACCATCATTTCGCAAGGCTTATCAGCGGTTCTCTGTTTTTATTATATCTGCAAGAGTGTGCCAGAACTTTTGCCTCAACTCAAGCATTTCAAATGGGACAAGGCCTTGTACGCGGATCTCTTGGAGCAAGGTTTGGCTATGGGCTTGATGAGCTCGATTGTATCTATCGGTAGTGTGATTTTACAGTCTTCTGTTAATACCTTTGGTGCTGTAATTATCAGTGCCCAGACGGCAGCTCGACGCATTATGGCCTTCGCCCTTCTTCCTATGACCGCTATTTCTGCCTCGATGACGACCTTTGCTTCTCAGAATTTAGGTGCTAAGCGACCAGACCGCATTGTTCAAGGACTTCGAATAGGCAGTCGTTTAAGTATATCCTGGGCAGTTTTTGTATGTGTCTTTCTCTTTTTTGCCAGTCCTGCCTTGGTTTCCTTCTTGGCTAGTTCGACGGATAGCCACTTGGTAGAAAATGGCAGTCTCTATCTGCAAATCAGCTCAGCCTTTTATCCTATTTTGAGTATCTTGTTGATTTATCGCAATTGCTTGCAGGGCTTGGGGCAAAAAGTCCTTCCTCTGGTTTCTAGCTTTATCGAACTAATCGGGAAAATCGCTTTTGTGGTCTTGATTATCCCTTGGGCAGGCTATAAGGGAGTTATCCTTTGCGAACCCCTCATCTGGATTGTCATGACTATCCAACTGTATTTCTCACTGTTTCGTCACCCCTTGATAAAAGAAGGCAAGGCAATATTGGTAACCAAAGTGCAATCCTAGTTGGATTTACTGAATAAAATCCATTTCCTCTAGTGAAAATCGAAAAAACTTGTGTTATAATAAG
>CAUPZW010000054.1:0-8182 GCA_963515655.1 Streptococcus mitis | reverse complement strand
CCGTCTAAATCATAGTATCCATAACGATAAGTCATGGTTAGACTATCTTCGTTGCTTTTCCCCTCAAATGGATTGTCCAATTCCTGCATGGAAGCATAGACACCCTCTTCTTTTAGTTCCTTTATTTCCTCTTGATCGTCTTTCGATAATTTATACTTAGGAGTTTCATAGAGGTCATGCATGGATTTCAAATCATCCCCATCGTTTAAATCATGCCACAAAGTAGACAGATAATCCTTGTAAGTTTCGGAACTAAATAAGTGAACTGGTTTGTGTAACTCATAGTCATGGAATTTAAAGTTCATATACCCCATCACATCATCAACTTTTGTGTAATAGGTAATGCCTTTGTCATTTGTACGAGTATGTTCTGCGTCTTCCCAAGTTAGGTGGGTATAAGCTTTTGTTAATTCAAATTCATCTTGTTGAATCAAACTAGCAGATGAAAATCCTAAAAAGAAGCTCATCATAAGTAAAAGAAGAAAGACTATTCCTCCAACTATCCAGGTTGCAGGATTCCCAGCCGCAAATGTAAAGAAGGAAAAGGCTGCTTTTAGTTTTTGATAGATATTTCGGACACTTGTAAGACCTTGTTTCTTTAATTTTCGATACCGATTTTTAAAGGAACTTGGATTATCTTTCGCTAGTTTCCATCCTTTTCCATCCTTAAAATGATGGTATCGCTCTTTTGTGTTGGTCAGCTTTTTCTTGGTAAAACGACCTGTTGCTTGTCCTGTTTTGACACTAGCTTTTCCAAGGTTATAAGAAAGCCGACTGTAGCGTTTCCCTTTTCTAATGGTCTCTTGAAGTGTGCGATAGCCTTCTAAATCTTCATTTTCTGAAGCTAACTCTCCACCTTCTCGTCCAAGGACATAAAGAAAAGTTTTGGCTTTCCTACTGACTTTTTTGGACTTATAGGCTTGTTTAGTAGATTTTAGATTCTCTTTTGCAGCCTTGACTTCTTTCTTAGCTTTTAATTCTTCTAAACTCTTCCCTTGAAAGAAAAAATTAGATTTTGCTTTCGATTCCTGACCGTAGAGAAATTTTTGATTGGTTTTTCTTTCTTTATGACTCTCTTTTCTTTCTTCTTTTGCTTCTACCTTGGCTTCTCTAAATTGCTTCTTGGCTATTTTCAATCGTTTCCTAGCATGAGGTAATCGTCTATCTCTTAATTCTTTGCGATTCAAAAGAGATGGAGGACTATTTTGAAGAATATGATTGTAGTCTTCATTTGCTTGTTTTACTCTAGCCTTTGAAACTTCTCTCATCTCCTCTAGCTTTTCTTTTATCTCTTTTTTCCATGCTTTTTCATCCAGTACAGCGGAATCTTTTTTCTGTTTCCTCACCTCCTTCTTTCCTTTTTTCAAGAATTTCTTCTCATCTTTTAGACTTCTTCTAAATGCCTTTCGGGCACGTATGATTTCTCTTTTATCCTTCATTTCCCTTCCCCTTAATTAGAAGCCATTTTATCAGGATCCGTACTCATGATATCAAACAATTTAGTACCTTGAGGAATCTTATTTTTAAAGGGAACGACAACGGAACCAGCTTTTATTAGTCCTGCCCCTTTTTCTGGATTGACAAGGTATTTTTCGAGTTCTTTTGACAAGCCTAAGAGTTGAACCAGTTCTTCTCGGTCATTTTTTGCTTGCTTGAGGAGAATCATAAATTCACTATTTGCAATAATCCGTCTACCATTTGGATCTAACAATAAGGTTTCGACGTTTTGAGTTATTCCAGTCGGACTGGCTCCATATTTTCTGACACGACTCCACAATTTAAAGAAGAAATCACTGGCATATTTATCTAATAAGAGAAGCTGCATTTCATCAAAATAAATCCAGGTTTTCTTCCCTAATTTTTGGTTCCGAACAACACGATTCCATATCTGATCAAACACTACCATAAGAGCGATTTGTTTCAGCTCATCTCCTAACTTCT
Source organism: Streptococcus mitis (assembly GCA_963515655.1). GTDB lineage: Bacteria > Bacillota > Bacilli > Lactobacillales > Streptococcaceae > Streptococcus > Streptococcus mitis_DP. The sequence goes on along the minus strand of CAUPZW010000054.1, from coordinate 6,241 downwards.
TAACGTTATAAATCAAGAAATTAGATCCTGTCTGAATATTGGTCTTATGAGAAAAAATATCAAGAGAACCTTCGACATATAGTTCCATATCAAGTGCCAAATTCTGCGCTTCTTCTTCTGGCTGTTGACTCAAGACAAAAACCCATTCTTCCAAAGAAGGCTCTTTAAATGACTGATAGGTCAGTCTGGTGACTCGGTCGATAATCGATTTTTCTCTTCCATCCATTTTTCTATCCAATAACTTGCCGATAAAGGATAAAAGAAATTCTGATTTTACCTTTACAGGGTCTTCATCCATATTTTCCTCAGACAAGTCAAGGACATTGAGATAAGTTTGGGAATCAGGCGCAATATCAATCATTTCTCCCCCAAAAGCTCGTCCAATGACACTGTACTCTTCTTCTGGATCCACAATGATAATTTCAGTATTTTCACCAGATTCCTTGATTTTGGTCGTGATAATTTCATGCTTGGTTGCCATCCCTTTCCCAGCTCCAGATGTTCCTAAAATCAGACCAGACGGTGTATTTAATAGGCTTCGATCAATGGTAATAATATTGCTTGAGATTTGATTGATACCGTAATATTTCCCACTTCGGTCTTGTATGTCTACTGAAGTCCATGGAGAATTCACTGCTACATTGGACGTTAATAAACTCCGTGATACGCCCTCTAAAAAATCACAACCAAATGGCAGCAAACTATTAAAGGCTGCTTCTTGCATATATGGTAGTTTATCAATCATTAGGTCATTTGAGCCGGCCACTTGTTGGAGCGTGTCTAGGGCTTGTTTAAGTTCTTCTTCATCCTGACCAAAGACCCCAATCAAGAAGACTGTTTGAAACAGTTTATCTCCTGTCTCTGTCATGGTTTTTAAGAGTTCCTCAGCTTCATCGATATTGCTTTCTAATACATGACCTACTTTTTCCAAATAGATACCTGTACGAGCTAGTTTTTGTTGTTCCCCAATCTTTTGGGATTCCATCAAGGTCTTCTTTGTTCGTAGTTTCTTCATGGCATCTGCCTTGGTCGAACTTTGAGCATGGAGGCTCACAATCAATTCCAAATCTCCTTGCATGAGGTCTCGAATAAACTGATCTCCTAATTCCATACCGTAGTCTCTCACATAGACAATCTGCAATAAGCGGTCATTGATTTGTAGGTAATTCTTGTTTTTAAAATCCAAGAGATTAGGTGCTATGAAGTGACGAGTTGTCTGACCAGATTTCGTTAAATCACGGTAAGAAAAAGGAAGATGGTGTTCTCCTCTAAGCATATCGGCCAACAAGTTGACACGCTCTTCTCCAGCCAAGGATTCAAATCGTGCATCAATTTCTGAGAAACCACTCTTGAAATATTCTCCTATTTGGGACAAGGAACGATAGGCTTGTTTGGGATTAGAATCCTTTCTACCAAAGCTAATCAGTTTCACAGCTGAAAAGTTATTTTCACCACTGTCTAAATTCTGATTCATCATTCGATTCAATTCTTTACGATAGGTATCATACCCATCTTCTTTTTCCTCATACAAAACACTTTGTCTGAATTTTTCTAAATTCAATCTTTTATTAAAGATAGTCAATTGGAAGTTGGTTTGGTCATCTAGGGAGTTAATCAAATCAGAATACTTCTCAATGATTGCGCCCTTATCTTCTAAACCAACGGTCTGGTAATTGACATCACCAAGTAAATAGCTTTGTGAGAAATAATCTTCTTTTACCTGCATCAGACCATTTTGATACAGAGCTTGATAGGAAAGAGTATTAGCCGTAGAGGGTAACACTTCCTCTTTTTTTCCTTTAACTACTTCTTTCTGATTAGTCATTGAGGTTTTTTGTTTCTTTAATGTATTTGATTTTCTTTTCATGTTCAGGTCCTTTCTTTCCTGTAATTGTGCGTAGGGGAACCGTTAGTTCAAAATGAAGACGGTATTTCAAATAATGTTCAAAATATAAATCATTGGGTTTATAGACTCCAAAAAGCATGAGGGGGATGGTAAAGGCAAACACAAAACCGTAAACAAACCAATCTCCAAATTGCCAGAAAAAGAGATTCAAGCCCAAAACAATAATTGTGACAATAAAGGCTGGTAAAACAAAGATGATTTGTCTTGTGGTGAAACCTAACCAAGCCCTGTGTTGGTATTTTGAGATGTCTTTAAAGACACGTGTATTCATGACTTTCCTTTCTAAAAAGGCTAAGAAGCAATCACTTCCTAGCCTTTATCTAATTACATACCTAAAATTGAGCGAGCCGTACGTTGAGAACCAACGAGGGCAATAATCAGTAAGATAGCTTGTATTAAACTACCAAACATAATCGCAAGAGATTGTAGGACTCCTGCACCATTTGAAACGGCTATTTTCCCAGCAGATTCAAATAAAGGAACAAGAGAAACAATCAGAAAAATGAGAACCCCTTGTACCGCATAGACCATAATATTTTTTAAATAGCCAATACCAATGGACTTCCATTCATCGCTTAAAAATGTTGGAATCGTAAGAGGGGCAAATGGAATCATGAGGTAGAGTTGAATAAATCGAATGGATACCAAAAGATTGACCATGGCTGCACTTACTATCCGAACAAGCCAAATGAGGAGGGCGAAAAAGCCCACAATCATACGGCCAATAAATCCTGAACCTTTTAATCCAGAGATTGTATCATACTTTGCCCCACCGTGAGCCACAATCGAAGCAACTTGTTCAATAGCGTGACTCGCAATCCCGATGATAGCTTCTACAATAACGGTAGTGTTGGTAATTACAACTGCGACCATAATATAACTAATCAACATCGGAGCTAATGCCTCAAAGGTCATCGCTCCACCAGAGTTAGCAATTTTCTTTGCCATCTTCGAAAATTCTAAGATGAGAACAACTGATAAAATCGCAACTCCAAGAGGTTGCATGACACTTTTAGTAATACTAGACATATAAGTCCAAACGGTTGGATTGTAGCTAGATAGAGATTTAATCAGATCTACTGTAGATTGTAAATCTACAGTAAATCCTTCAAATAAATTTTCAGCTGATATTTTTTCAGATGCAAGGTAAACAAAGGGTGAGACTAAACTAAGATTCATGTCATTGTTTATCCTCCTAAATTGAAATTTGAGTTACAAAGGCTCCAGCAGCCCCGACCATAACTCCACCGACAATTTCCAGAATAGCATTCCGAACACCTGGTCCACCATCTTTAATGTTGGTTGCAAGATTGACAATCCCCACAACAACGAGAAAGGCACCAACGGCAATCAATCCCTTCTGTAACAAAGACATAGCTTGTGCAAACATGGCACTAGCGTCTACTCCATAGACAAAACCTTTAAAATGCGTAATCATCTATTTCCTCTTTTCTATTTTTATTTTAAACTAGATTCAAAAGTTAAATCACGAATTCTAAGGCCTTCAAGATGATTTTCTTGTCTTTGATTTAAAGGATTGATTTGATAGTTCCACCACCGTTCATCGGTTTCTTGATTGGCTAGGTACTTCCAGTTTGGATGCTTAGTAGAATTGTATTTTTTGCTTTTAAAGACAGGCATATTGGCAATTCGAACCAGGCATTCATGCCGTTTCATATTTCCGACTTCATCAGGTGTCATTAGATCACGAGCAATCTTTTGATGAGAAAGGGATCCTGAACCTGTCTGGCCAAAGGAACGACTCGTATTTCGAACATCAATGGTTTGTTTACCGAGTAAACCACTCATAAATTTAAAGGTATCTTCATCATTACCACCTAAGTAGACTAAGCTATCACAATTTCCCAAAATGGTTTTCCAAGCTTCTTTTTCTTTATAGAGCCCTTGAAGTTGGGCAATATTTTGTAGAATAGGAACGAGACTCATGTTCCGAGAACGGACTGTTGAGGTTTGTTCAGCAAAATCTGGAATTTCTCCGATATTTGGGAACTCATCTAAGTAAAATCTCACATGAAGAGGCAATTGCCCCTTAAAATCAATATCTGCTTGTCTTGTCAGGGTTTGAAATACGGTTGAAAAAAAGAGAGCTGAAAGAAAGCGAAAGGTACTATCGTTATCTGGGATAACTAAGTAAACCATTGATTTTTCCTTCCCCCATGTCTTCATATCAAGGGTATCTCTTTTGGTCAAATCCATGACACTTTGAATATTGAAGAGAGCAAATTTAGCAGTGGTTACAGCTATAACAGAATCCAGAGTCTTATCCTTATAATTTTGAAAATCTGCCCAATTTCGCATGGTAAAATTTTCAGTCCCATACTTTTTAGCATAATTTTCAAATAGAATTTCTAAGACACTTTTTTCTTGATTTTCACCCTTGGATAAGTGTTTAATGAGTTTTGAGATTTCAGCAAAACTTGGATAACGCCCTCGTTTTTTTCGCTCTTCCACTTCTTTTTTTTGACGTTTCAACAAGTTTTGGTATTCTTTTTGACTTAAACGACTTTCTTCTATGAGCTGTTCTCTTGTTTTAGGTGGATTATAGAAATCGACCAAGTAGGAGGCTAAAGCTCGAACCAAAGTCATAGAAGCTTCATCCCAAAATGGATCACTACGGGAGCCAGAACCTTTGGTGTTATTGAAATAAACCGTCAGCATGCGATTCAAATCATTTTCTGTCTCTATATAGCGAAAAGGATTGAAGCCATCTGAGTTCTTCATATTGACTAAATCTAACACCTTTACTTGATAGCCATGTTCTAAAAAGAGTTTGCCTGTTTTCTCGGCCAAGTGATCTTTAGGATCCACTACAATATTAGAACTATTCATCTGAATCAGATTGGGTTTCACAAAGCGAAATGTCTTCCCACTTCCTGAACCTCCTATTACCGCAATATTCTTATTTCTATCATATTGGGGTGGTTTTTTATCTAATAATGTCAAACGAACATCTTGTGCTAAGATCGTATCATGAGAAAATTCCTTACCGTAAAAGAGCTTCTTTTCTTTTAGAGTTCCAAAACGGGCGCTCCCGTATTCTACCCCTTCTCGGTATTGTTTTTTACCAGTCTCTAGATAGAGATAAACCAGCAACATCATCACAAAACCTAGTAGAAAAAAAGCACTTGATTTTCCAGTAAAAGAAACATTCCATGGCGACTGAAGAACTTCATCTTGGCCTTCCATTAGAAGATGAGTCCATTTATCTAAGCTATTTCCAGTATAGGAATCATACAAAAGCGTCAAACGATGAAAAAGATAGCCTAGTAAGATGCCTAACAGTGAGAATAGTAGGAATTTCTTTCCACTGTACATCATCTCACCATCTCTTTCTGTTTGACGGCTCCTTCTTGTCTAAAGGTAATTTGGGATTTAGCCTCATCAATTGCTTGGTCTAGTGACTTATCCATGGTAAAATCAGCTAATTTCTCCGGATCATTAACCATTTTTTCTAACAGATGGTCTAAATGATTGTCTAGAATCGAACGGTCTTTCGTGTAGAAATGTAGAGAATCCCCTTGCCAAGCGATGGCTAAAGGAATCTCTTCTTTTTCTAAAAAAGCTTTAAATTTCTCTATATCAATTGGTTTGTCTAAAAAATCTTTTTTCAGATTAATCGTATCAATCGAATAAGGAGATTGTAGCAATTCTTCTAATTTCTGCACCCCTACCTTATAAGCAGAATCTTGTGCTAAAGCCTGACGTCTAGTCCATTCTAGAATCTTTAAAAGACTTTTTACAGTAAATAAAAGACTACGCTCAGCATATTGAACTGCCATTCGTTCCTGTTGTTCAGAGGACATCTGATGCCTCCTTCTTAACAAATAGCAGCTTTCCTTCTTTATAACGATAAGCTATCAATTTCTGACGTTGCTTAATCGACTTGACAACCTGCAGTAGATCTCTCGAATAAGGTTCTCGAAGAGTAACTTCTACTGCTTTCCCATCAACGATACCAACGCGTTTAAATTCAATGTAGTCTTTTTTGAGATGTCCTAAGCCCATACCAAAGGGAAAGTGATGAATCAATTGGATGGTACAACCACCTTTATTTCCCATTTGTTTCAAATCATACAAGTTTACTACTTTCATGATTAACTCCTTTATCTAGTTTGTCGCATCGTTTAAGTCTGGTAACGATAAACTCCGTGTCTGTTAGAAAATTCTCACACACGTCTTGTGCCAGTTGCCCTCCACAGGGAAATACTCTCAGTCCCTACTTACACAGGCACGCTAATCAAGACGGAGTGGATTCAATTTTCAAAGAACAGGTAGCTTTATTATAGATAAGAGTAGTTGAAATTTTTATCACAT
>CAUPZW010000053.1:0-8269 GCA_963515655.1 Streptococcus mitis | reverse complement strand
GTAACTTGAATCACTACAAATCACCTTTCAACAAACCTATTATATAACTATTTGAATTGAATTGCAAGTACGGGCGTTGTTTTTTGTCTATACCTAGCTTATTTTTCCTTTTCCTTTGAAAGCCTATACTATTGTCTTTCTTTGTCTACATAGCCATTTACCGGTTTCCTTTTAAAATGAAAAGTGAAAATAGAAAAGCTAGAAATTATTTTCAATCTTCCAATTTCACAAAAAAGAGACAGGATTTCTCCTGCCTCTAGGCTGATAACAATTATTTACGGCGTCCTGGTCTTTCTTTGTAACCATAGTAAGAATCTTCGATGATTTCTTGCATATGGTCAACCATTGGAAGACGTGGGTTAGCTGGTGAACATTGATCTTCATAAGCAAGGAAGGCCAATTCACGAGAATGTTCTTTCCATTCTTTTTCATCGATTCCTTGTGCTTTGAAGTTCATTTGGATACCTACGCGCTCACCAAGTTCGTAGACAGCTTTTGCGTAAGATTCCACACCTTCTTCTGGAGTAGAAGCTGGAAGTCCAAGCATGCGTGCGATATCTTGGTATTTTTCATCTGCACGGTAGTAGTTGTACTTAGGCCATGTTGCTGTCTTAGCTGGACGTGTACCGTTGTAGCGGATGACGTATGGAAGCAAGATAGCATTTGTACGACCGTGGATTGTGTGGAATTGCGCACCAATCTTATGAGCCATTGAGTGAGAAATACCTAGGAAGGCATTGGCAAAGGCCATACCAGCGATTGTTGAAGCGTTGTGCATTTTCTCACGTGAGTGGAAGTCTGCATTCTTAACTGAGCTTTCAAGGTTTTCAAATACAAGCTTGATGGCTTGAAGCGCAAGACCGTCAGTGTAGTCGCTAGCCATTTGCGATACGTAAGCTTCAGTCGCGTGAGTCAATACGTCCATACCAGTATCAGCAGCAACAAATCCAGGAACTGTCAATACCAAAGCAGGGTCTACGATTGCCACAGTTGGTGTCAATGAGTAGTCAGCGATTGGGTATTTACGGTTGTTTGCTTTATCAGAGATAACGGCAAATGGTGTTACTTCAGATCCTGTACCAGATGTAGTTGGAATCGCGATGAATTTAGTCTTCTTACCAAGCAATGGGAATTTGAAGGCACGTTTACGGATATCCATGAATTTTTGAACAAGGTCACGGAAGTCAACTTCTGGTTGTTCATAGAAGAGCCACATTACTTTAGCGGCATCCATTGGAGATCCACCACCGAGAGCGATGATTGTATCTGGTTTGAAGGCACGCATGATTTCAGTACCACGTTCAACTGTAGTGATATCTGGATCTGGTTCTACATCAGCAAAGATTTGGTAAACAACCTTATTGCGACGAAGATCAAGTTGTTCGATGATACGATCAAGGAAACCAAGCTCTACCATGGCATGGTCAGTAACGATCATGACACGTTCAACGTCACGACATTTTTGAAGGTATTGAATTGAATCACGTTCAAAGTATGTTTTTGAAGGAAGTTTCATCCATTGCATGTTATTTCTCCGTCTTCCGACTTTTTTGATATTCAAAAGGTTAATGGCACTAACGTTATCCCCAACTGAGTTGCGTCCGTAAGAACCACATCCAAGTGTCAATGATGGCAAAAAGGCATTGTAAACGTCCCCGATACCACCGAAAGTAGAAGGTGAGTTACAGATAACACGAATAGCTTTAACAGCTTTACCAAATTCTTTAGTCAATTCTTCATCAGCAGTATGGATGGCAGCTGAGTGTCCAAGACCGTTAAATTCAACCATTTGACGAGCTTTAGCAATACCATCTTCACGGCTTTCAGATTTTAAAACTGCGATAACTGGTGACAATTTTTCACGAGTCAATGGCTCGTTTTCACCAACTTCTTTACATTCTGCGGCAAGAATGTTTGTTCCTTCTGGAACTGTAAATCCTGCTTGTTCTGCAATCCAAGTTGCCGGTTTACCAACGATGTCAGCGTTCAATTTCGCACCAGCACAGTTTTTGCTGTTTGCTTTCACGCCGAAGCAGAATTCTTCAAGAAGAGCTTTTTCTTTTTTGTTTACAAAGTAAGTGTGATAAGATTTGAACTCTGCTACAAATTCATCGTAAATTTCTTTATCAATGATAACTGCTTGCTCTGAGGCACAGACCATACCGTTATCAAATGATTTAGACATGACGATATCGTGTGCTGCTTGACGGATGTTTGCTGATTTTTCAACATAAGCTGGAACGTTTCCAGCACCTACCCCAAGAGCTGGTTTACCACATGAGTATGCGGCTTTAACCATGGCATTACCACCCGTTGCAAGGATTGTTGCAATACCTTCGTGGTTCATAAGGGCACTAGTTGCTTCCATAGATGGTTGAGTAATCCATTGCACACAGTTTTCAGGAGCACCAGCTGCGATAGCTGCATCGCGGACGATACGCGCTGCATGAGCAGATGATTCTTGTGCTGATGGGTGGAAGGCAAAAACGATTGGATTACGTGTCTTCAATGAAATCAATGATTTGAAGATTGCTGTTGATGTTGGGTTTGTTGTAGGAGTAATACCACAGACAACACCAACCGGTTCAGCGATGAGAGTCAATCCTGTTACATCGTCTTCTTCGATAACTCCAACTGTTTTAGTGTGGCGCATGTTGTTTACCACGTGTTCACAAGCAAACAAGTTCTTAGTCGCTTTATCTTCAAATACACCACGTCCTGTTTCTTCAAAGGCATGTAAAGCCAATTCTCCGTGGGCATCCAAAGCTGCTACTGATGCTTTGGCTACAATGTAGTCAACTTGCTCTTGATCCAATTTACGCATTTCTTCAAGGGCAACTAGAGCTTTTTGAACCAACTCATCTACGTGTTTTTCAGCAGCGAGTTTCTTTTCCTCTGGTGTCACAGTTTTTTTATCAGCCATATTTTCCTCCATAGCTTTCAAGGATTGATATCCTTTGTTAATTTTTTCACAAGTTTATTATAACGCATTATTTCAACTTTGTAAACAGTTTCATAAACATTTCACAAAGAATTTTTAGTTATTTGTGAAAATTTTCCCATTCTCTTTACTCATCAAGTTTTTTCTTTAGAGTTTGTGAAATTTATTTCAAATATTTTTTATTTCACAAACTTGATTGGAAGAGAGACTTGGAAAGAAAAGGTTTTGTAAGTAAGCGCTTACTTTGAAGTTGTAATAATACCTCCTTTGATAAGGAGGTATTATTTTTGTTGAAAAACGCCTTGTTTAAAAGTTCCTTCATAAATGACTTCTTGTTCTGTTGTTAGTTTCCCTTTTCCTTCAGCCTGACCATTTACAAAATCCCCTTCGTAGGTCCAACCTTCTTTAGATTGAAAGGTACCTTGGCCATTAAAGGCTCCATTGTTGAAACCACCTGTATACTGGTCTCCATTTTGGAAGGTAATGGTGCCTTGCCCATTCATTTTACCACGGACAAGACTACCATCGTAAACAATATTTCCATTATCGAGTTTTAAGACACCTTTTCCGGGAATATTTAGAAAAAAGACTAGTACCGCACAAAAAACAATCGTTACTGCGGCTAAAATCTCTAAATGAGAACGACTCAGATAGACATGATATTTCCCATAGAAATTCTTAAAATTCTCCATACTCACTCTCCTCTAAACGTTCTAACCACACTTGACAGCCCTCTTGAACACGCCGATAAGTCTCTTCAAAATCTCCTGTATACCAAGGATCTGGAACACTTTCAGATGCAAATGAGTAAATCTTATCTTGACAGTCTACTGGACACATCTGACGTAAGTCAGAAACATTTGAAGCATCCATTCCGATAATATAATCAAAGTCTTCAAAATCTTCCTTACTAATCTGAAGCGATGTCTTATTCTTGTCATAAGGAATCTCATACTCTTGAAAAATCCCTTGAGTGCCCTTATGAATCGGATTACCATGTTCCCAAGAGGAAGTCGCTCGACTTTGGATTTCGTAGTTATCTGTCATTGATTTCATAACAAACTCAGCCATAGGGCTACGGCAAATATTTCCCAGACAGACAAAGACTAATTTTTTCATCCCATTTCCTTTCTTCTATAGAAAAACGGGAGTTAGTAATCCCGTCTTATTTTTCAATTGCGCCTTCGAGTGAAGCTGTTTCTTTCAGCGGTAATACTGTCTTGATAGCAGCTAGTTCAAAAGTCAAGTAAACTCCATCTACATCAAGAACAATCGTTCTCTTCTCCGTATCTACTTCATCGACTGTTCCGTAAAGTCCACCGATTGTAATAACTTCATAGCCTTTTTGCAGTTTGTTTAAACTTTCCATACGTTTTTGCGCTTGTTTCTTTTGAGAACGTTGCGTAAAGAACATCAAGCCAACCATAGCCACAAGAACGATTAAAAATGTATATTGTGATTCCATTATATTCTCCTTTGTCTTTTACATAGGACTACTATATCAAATTTCAGCTACTTTTACAAGATTGTACCTTGCTTTTCTAGTAAGAAAAATCAGAGCCTGCGCCCTGATTTTTAGGATTATTTCAAGTTTTGAACGACTTTTACAAGATTTTCGACAGTAAAGCCATATTCTGCCAATACTTTTGGTGCTGGGGCAGAGGCTCCGAAGATATCAATACCGAGAACGGCGCCATCAAGACCAACGTATTTGTACCAGTTTTGAGTTGCACCCATTTCGACTGCAACACGACGGCGAACTGCATTTGGAAGAATTTCTTCCTTGTATGCTGCATCTTGTTTATCAAAGACATCTGTAGATGGCATGCTGACTACGCGGACTTTTGCTCCTTGACTAGCCAATTCTTTGGCAGCTGAGACAGCAAGATTGACCTCTGAACCTGTTGCAATCAAGATAGTATCAAAGTCTGCTGCAGTTTCATAGACAACATAGGCACCTTTTGCAACCTTGTCAAAGTCTGTTCCTTCTTCAACAGTCAAGTTTTGACGGGTCAAGACAAGGGCAGTTGGTGTTTTCTCACTTGTCACTGCAAGGTACCAAGCAGCTTGGGTTTCACGCGCATCTGCTGGACGGAAAACATTTAGATTTGGCATGGCACGAAGACCTGCTAAGTGCTCAACTGGTTCGTGCGTTGGGCCATCTTCACCAACCGCTATTGAATCGTGAGTAAAGACATAAGTCACAGGAAGACCTTGCAAGGCTGACAAGCGGACAGCTGCCTTCACATAGTCAGAGAAGACGAAGAAAGTTCCACCATATACACGAAGTCCACCATGAAGAGCCATACCATTCAAGATAGTTCCCATTGCAAATTCACGAACACCAAACTGAATGTTACGGTTCAAGCGATTGGCATCGTCTTGAAGCCCATCTGTTTTGATGTAAGTCATGTTTGAGTGAGCTAGGTCAGCTGATCCACCCAAGAAAGTTGGCAATTTAGCAGCTACAACGTTTAAGGCATCCTGACTCGAGTTACGAGTTGCTTGAGAGAAACCATTTTCTAAGACCGGGAAATCTGCTGGAGTCACTTCAACTGGATCACGCCCGTCGATGATAGCTTCTACTTCTGCAGCCAATTCTGGATGCGATTCTTTATAATCAGCAACTAATTTTGTCCAAGCTTTATAAGCTGATGCGCCACGGTCTGCAACATGTTCTTTGAAATCAGCATATACTTGTTCTGGGATTTCAAACGGTTCGTAGTCCCAACCAAGGACTTGACGAGTTGCTGCAGTTTCATCTGCTCCAAGAGGAGCACCGTGCACGGCATTAGTTCCTTGTTTATTTGGAGAACCGTATCCAATAACAGTCTTCACTTCAATCAAAGATGGCTTACCTGAAGCTTTAGCTGTCTCGATAGCAGCATGGATTGCTTCTAAGTCTGTTCCATCTTCAACCAAGGCTGTATGCCAACCGTAAGCATTATAACGGTCACGAACACTTTCTGTAAAGGAATCCTTTGTCTCACCATCCAAGTTGATGTCATTTGAATCATAAAGAACAACCAACTTATCTAGTTTTTGCAAGCCTGCGTAAGAAGCCGCCTCACTTGAGACACCTTCCATCAAGTCTCCGTCTCCACAGATAACGTAAGTATAGTGGTCAAAGATATTGTAGCCTTCGCGGTTATATTTGGCTGCCAAGAAACGTTCTGCCTGGGCAAAACCAGTGGCAGTTGAAATACCTTGACCTAAAGGACCTGTTGTAGCATCAATTCCTGCTGTATGGCCAAATTCTGGGTGACCTGGTGTTTTTGAACCCCATTGACGGAAGCTCTTGATTTCATCCATGCTGACATCTTCAAAACCAGAAAGGTGAAGAAGGGCATAAAGAAGCATTGAACCATGACCAGCTGAGAGAATAAAACGGTCGCGGTTAATCCAGTTTGGTTGAGCTGGATTGATACGAAGTTGTTTTGTAAAGAGGCTGTATGCCATCGGAGCCGCTCCCATAACCACACCTGGGTGACCTGAGTTGGCTTTATTGATGGCGTCAATACCTAGGAAACGAATTGCATTAACAGATAGATTTGACATAGAATTTCCTTTCTATTTGAGGTGATTATTAGATCACACATTCTATTTTACTATTATATGAAAAAATACATAGAATAGCAATTAAACAATTCGACGCTAGATAAGTCATCTATTTTCTACTCTCTGGTCGCCTGATAGTAGGGAAACAAGCGCTCATAAGCTTCTTCTAATTTTTCTAAAATCACTTCTAATGATTGATTTTCTATGATAGAAACATCTGTCTTAACTAAAACTTTTCGGACTTCCTGATTGGATAGTTTATTTCTTAAAATTTGACGATTTTCCTCAATAGCCTCCATCTTTTGACTTTCCCCATCTGAGTAGGATAGATAATAAATCCCTTCTACCACTGGAACTTCTAGAACCTTGGCCTGCTTGCCTAGAGTCTGCTCATCCTTCTTACGCTCAATGAAACTAACTTCTAGTGAGACTCCGAAATCAGAAGAACTTCCATATAAACGTAAGGCCATCATAGGTTCTGTCACTTTTCCGTCTCTCTGTAGATAAACCCAAAAATGTGGTCGCAAACGCTGGGCCTGATTCATCCACTGACTAGTCTGTTGGAGTTGCCATTCTGGATGGCTTGCTTGAAAGGCTTTAGCCAATTCTGTAAAAGCCTTTCGTGCTTCTTGACCTTTGTGGCGGAATGCCAGCATCTTCTCTCGCTCTGCTCCCGCTTTATCAGGATTACGGTACTGCAAACCAGCAAAGTCCAGATAGTCTCTTATCTTATTCAACATCAGTTTAATCTCCTCTAGCTAGCAAAAAATCAGGAGAACCCTGATTTTACTTATTCTGTATCTACAACGACATAGCGATTTGGCTCATCACCCTCAGAGTAACTAGTCACGCCATCCATACGTGAAATAATACGATGGATAATCTTGCGTTCACTATTTGACATCGGATCCGTTTGATGGCTACAACCTTCTTCTAAAACACGAGTCGCCAATTTTTGCGCATAGGTCTGCAAGACTTCTGCACGGTGTTCGACATAATCATTGACATTAATAGTAATGTAGAAGGTTCTTAAATAGCGGTTGTAAAGATAATTTTGAGCCAACAGTTGCAAGGCTTTCAAGACTTTACCATGGTAACCAATAATACGACCTGGTTCATTGGTGTCAATTTGTAGATTGATGCTACGACGGTTATAATCATTTGAAAGTGTGGCCTCAACATCCATGTCATCAATAATCGTTTGAACATAAGTCGTTACTTCCATAGCTACTTGTTCAATATCGAAACTCGATTCAATTTTTAACCCCAAATCCTCTAGTTCTTGGCTTTCAGTTTGCTCAACTTGGCTTTCAATATTAAGAGTTTCTACTTCTTCTTCGATATCAGCTTCTTCAAGTTGTAATTCATTTAAAATCTCAATGTGCCCAGTTTCTTCTAAGATAGTGCTGGCATGTCTTTCATTTTTCAAAATCTCAGCCTTAACTTCATCAGAAATTTCTTGACCTTCTTCTTCAATCTTTTTAATTGCTTCTACAACATATCCCAAATCAACTGTCGCTTCACTGACTGTTTTAACTGGTTCATTTTGTTCATTAATTTCTTTAGGAACTCCCTTTACAGCTTGTTGGTTGGCTTTTACAACTGTCGTTTCACTAATAGCATCGATATCCACTTGGGCTGGTTTTTTACCAAATAAGCCAAGAAATCCTTTTTTCTCACGAGAAATGACTTTGATATGAGCCTTCATTCTTGGAATATCTAATTCTTTCAATCCTTTCTGGATTGCTTCTTCAACAGTTGAACCTGTAA
>CAUPZW010000052.1:0-8446 GCA_963515655.1 Streptococcus mitis | reverse complement strand
TAGCCCCCCTCTTGGTAGTGGGGATCCTCTTGACCTCTCTGATCAGTTTGCATCAGTTGAAGTCAGATAAGAAAAAAGATGTTTTTCGTATCGGTATTTCGCAGTTTATTACTCATCAATCTTTGGACGCTACTAGAGAAGGGTTTGTGGATGAGCTGGCCAAGCAAGGTTATGTTGAAGGGAAAAATATCGAGATTGATTTGCAAAATGCCCAGGGAGAACAAAGAAATCTAAAAACCATTTCCCAGCAACTAGCAGAATCTAGTGATGTCGTTCTAGCTATCGCAACGCCTTCTGCTCAGAGCTTGGCCAATACAACACAAACGACACCTGTTATCTTTTCAGCGGTAACAGATCCTGTCAGTGCCAAGTTAGTTGAGTCAAGAGAGTATCCTGGGGGCAATGTAACTGGGACAAGCGATCAGTCATCAGATGCTATTTCAACTCAAATCAATTTGATAAAGAAAGTCCTGCCAAAAGCTAAAACAATTGGAATTCTTTATACTCAGAGCGAGCCAAACTCAGTTGTCCAAAAAGATGAAGCTAAGCGCCTTCTGGAAGAAAAAGGCTTTACCGTTGTTGAAAAAACAATCTTGGACAGTAACAACGTCAAGGCTGCTGCAGAAAGCTTGATGGTAGAGGTGGATATGGTTTTTGTACCAACGGATAATATCATTTCGTCAACCATGGAAACAGTCAAGCAGGTTTCTATTAAACACAAGGTTCCAGTATTTGGTGGTTCAACAGAAATGGTTGCGGTTGGTGGCTTGTATAACTACGGTACCAATTATGAAGAATTGGGACGTCAAACAGCTCGCATGCTGGTTCGTGTTTTAAAAGGTGAGAAGGCAGAAAATATAGCAGTTGAGTTGCCTGAAAAACTGGAATTGCACACCAATCAAGAAATGGCAGATGCATTGGGAATTGATATTAGTAAGTTAGAAGGCAAGGAATAAGGAGGTTTAAGATGAATTTTGTATTATCTAGTTTATCAGAAGGTTTGCTATGGTCGATTATGGTGATTGGGGTCTACTTGACTTTCCGTATTTTGGATATTGCGGATATGACTGCTGAGGGAGCCTTTCCACTGGGGGCGGCTGTCGTCGTATCTCAGATACAGGTAGGAACAAATCCTTGGATTGCGACCTTACTTGCTTTGCTGGCAGGTATGGTAGCAGGTCTAGTATCAGGAATGCTCCACACCAAGATGAAAATCCCAGCTCTCTTGACAGGGATTGTGACCTTGACAGGACTTTATTCCATCAATATTAAAATCATGGGAAGCGTGCCTAATCTTTCCTTGGGAGATTCTGCAACCGTCTTTAAAGAATTGGCGAGCTTGGGGCTGTCAAATGAAGAAGCTGTTTTCTCACTTAGTTTAGTCTGTTTCTTACTTGTTTGTTTGGTCTTGACCCTTTTGATGAAAACAGAGATTGGCTTGGTCTTGCGTTCGACTGGGGATAATATTCCGATGAGTGAGGCAAATGGGGTCAATGTAGACACCATGAAGATTGTTGGTTACATGATTTCAAACGGCTTGATTGCCCTATGTGGTTCCTTGTTCGCCCAAAATGATGGATTTTCAGATGTAACCTCTGGGACAGGAACCATTGTTGTTGGTTTGAGTGCAGTCATTATTGCAGAAGTCTTGATACACGACTTGACTATTGGAGGCCGCTTGTTATCTATCGGAATTGGTGCTATTGTTTACCGTTTGATTATTTTAAATATCTATGAAATTCCAAATCTAGATCAAAATCTAGTTCGTCTCTTTAATGCAATCTTGCTCGCCTTAGTTTTATTTGCGCCAGAATTGCAAAAGAGATTAAAGATTCGTGGTCTGAAATTGAGAAATGAATAGGAGGAGAAAGTTATGGCAAGTTTATTAACACTTGAAAATATCCACAAGACATTTGAAGCAGGGACGGTCAATGAGAACCATGTCCTCAAAGGATTAGATTTAGAGGTTGAAGAGGGAGATTTTATCTCTGTGATTGGTGGAAATGGGGCAGGGAAATCCACTTTGATGAATATCTTGGCTGGCAATCTATCGGTGGATGAAGGGAATCTTCTACTGGCAGGCAAATCCATTAAAAATCTGAGTGTAAGAAAGAGAGCCAAGGATATCGCTCGTGTTTTTCAAGATCCTAAGATGGGGACAGCTTCTCGTTTGACGATTGAGGAGAATATGGCTATTGCCTTGAGACGCGGGCAGAAGAGAGGGCTTGGCTGGGGTGTGAAGGAGAAGGACAGAATCCAGTTCCAAGAGTCCTTGAAGGAGTTGAATATTGGTCTTGAAAACCGCTTGAAAGTGGATACTCAATATCTCTCAGGAGGACAAAGACAGGCCTTGACCCTAGTCATGGCAGCTCTGGTGAAACCCAAACTTTTGCTTTTGGATGAACATACTGCGGCACTTGACCCGAAAACTAGTCAAATGGTGATGGACTTGACGCAAAAGATTGTGGAAGACCACCAGTTGACGACTTTGATGATTACCCACGATATGAACCATGCTATTGAGTACGGAAATCGTCTCATTATGCTCTATCAAGGCAAGATAGTGGTAGATGTCAAGGGAGAGGAGAAAAAGCATCTGACAGTTGAAGACCTCATGCATCTCTTCCAGAAAAATAGTGGCCAAAGTCTAGTTAGTGATGAATTGGTTTTGGGATAAAGAAAAAGGCTGAGATCCAGTGTCTCAGTCTTTTTATAATATGGCTTACATAGCCATTGTTAACTAGATACTTGTCGATTGCTGTATGACATTAGTATTGATTTAAATTGATACAAGGTAGAAGAAATTGGGAAGAGTCTGTTTGTTTCTGTCTAGGAGTTCTTATTATCGTTAAAACCAGCCCTCAAGACAAAAGGACTGGTTTGTAGTTAAGAATATTATCTTAAAAGATATCAGTTAAATGTTAGATAAAATTCTACATACTAAACTTGTGTTGCTCTAGGATGAGATAGCTCTCTAATTCATTCTTATAAGTTTGTAGTTTTAATCCTTCTTATTTTTTAATAAGAAAATGGATGTTAAGACTACACTCAGTCCTGCTAAGAAGAGGAGTGGATTTGAGGATTCACCAGTTTCTGGAAGTTGTTCTTTGCGATGAGTATTTTCCAGCTGGGAAGGACTATTGGTAGTTGAAGCCTGCTCAAAGTTTAGTGAGGTTGTTGCAACTGTTTTGTTTATTGAGGTTTCCGGAGTATTGACATTTTGATAGACTACCGCATATGTACTAAAGAGACTAGTAGTAAATTCTGCCACACCATCACGAATAGTGAAAGAAAGTGATTTCAATTCTTTTGTCGGAGTTAGGTAATAAATATTTTCTACATCAGCTGTAATTGGTAATCTAACTAAAACAGCTCCCTGTGGTTGTATATTATGGTTGTTTGAATTTTTAAATTGAATATCATAAGCATCATATATCTTACCAAAGAGTTCTTGAGCCAACACGTGTTTACTAGAGAGATGAGAAATTCCTTCTAAGTCAGTTACTCTACCAATAATCTCAACACCAGTCTTTTCATCCTTCAAGACACGAAGTTTATACTCAGAAATACTGCTAGTAGATGTTTTTTCTTGCCTAGCTCCTTT
The DNA here is from genome assembly GCA_963515655.1 of Streptococcus mitis. Classification (GTDB taxonomy): domain Bacteria; phylum Bacillota; class Bacilli; order Lactobacillales; family Streptococcaceae; genus Streptococcus; species Streptococcus mitis_DP. The sequence goes on along the minus strand of CAUPZW010000052.1, from coordinate 4,842 downwards.
ACCAGGTTCACTATAATTAGGACTGTCTATGGTAGGAGCTTTCTGTTCTCTTCCTGTCTCTATAAGTTTGGTATATTCAGGTCTTTCCACAGAAGGCGCTTCCTGCTCACCAGCAGTTCCGATAGGACCAGTGTATTCAGGAATTACGACGGAAGGCGCTTCTTGATCCCCTACTGTTCCGACAAGGCCAGTGTATTCAGGAATTACAATAGAAGGCGCTTCTTGTTCTCCCGCAGTTCCGACAGGACCAGTGTATTCAGGTCTTTCCACAGTAGGAGCTTCTTGTTCTCCCGTAGTTCCGATAGGCTCAGCGTACTCAGGAATGGTTACAACTGGAGCAGGCTCATCTCCTTTGCTTGTAAGGATTTTTTCTTCAACTGGAGCAGTTTCGTCCTTAGGAAAGACAGCTACAACAGGACTAGTCGTTGTTGTACCTTGGATGGCATAGGCTTCTATCGGATTGCCAGCTTTACGGTCCGTAGTTTCAGGAATATCTAGCTGTATCTTGTTGTCCTTAATGGTTAATACTGTTTGTTCGCCTGATGTGACAAGATGGTCCTCATCGACTTTTCTGAGTAGAAGAGGATCTTTGATGCCAGGGAAGGTCACAGTGACTGCATCCCAATTGCCAGTTGGTAGGGTTAAGGTAACAGTCTTATCTTTGGACTTAATAGGGTCAAGGCTTGGATTATCAAGCGATACAGATGGAGCTTTTAAGATATCAAAAGAATCAAGAGAAATTTTCTTTCGTCCTTGTGGAGAATTTGGATCCACTTTCAAAGTAAGAACGTGATCACCATCTGCTAGATTGGTAAATTTGCCAATTAATGCACCTTTTTCAGTTGCTCCTGAAGTGTAGAAGTCAAGGGCTGGCATCTCTTTGCCATCAAGTGTGACAAGCGCCTTGCCAAGGGCAGATGTTTTCAGTCCATAGATTCGGATACCTGTTCCAGAGAATGGAATGGTTGCAGTGGCTTCAGAAGCGAGGCTATCATTAGCGTTGATGTCAGCGTATTTTTCTGTAGAAGCATAGAGTTCTGCATCGTTCCAATCCTTAAACATGGAACCATACTGGATACGAGGGTCACGATCGTCAATCTTATCAACAGCTTCTCCTTGGCCTGGGAAGACTTTGAAGTAGTCTAAGGAAATTTTTGATCGTTCACTTCCTCGTCCCTTATGTTCTCGCTTAACAGTGATGGTCATGAGGTGAGAACCTGAAGATAGATTTGTGTAACGTCCTATTAATACACCCTTTTCAGTTGCTCCTGCTGTATAGAAGTCAAGTTCTCCAACAGACTTGCCATCAATTTTAACATCGGCAAGTCCCAATTGAGATGACTTGAGACCGTAGATTTCAATATCAGGTCCATTGAATGGAATGGTTGCAGTCGCATCTTTATCAGAATAATTTCCATTTGAGATATCAGCGTATTTCTCTGTTCCACCAAATAGTTCTGTGTCAGACCAATTTCCAAAGGCAGAGCCGTACTGGATGCGTTTGTCACGGTCATCTACCAATTCACTAAAGGCATTAATAGAAGCAGCATCTGAAACTGGTGTTGTACGATCCCCTAGCATAGCCTTAACGGTATAAGTATAGGCATGGCTAGAATCAATCGATCGATCGATGAAGTGAGTTTGGTTGGTGATAAACTCACGAACGCTAGGAGTTTGACTGTTTTCATCCTTGCTTTCTCGTCGGATGACATAATGACTTGCTCCCTCAACTGTGTTAAAGTCGAGTTCAGCTGTGACGGAATCTTTTCGAAGGGCTGATAAGCGAGTCACTCGTCCAGGGAAGTTTTCAAAGGTAATGACATCACCTTTTTGAGTCGCAAGTTGGATACGGTTATCTTTGAGACGACTAGCTTGAACTTCCTTGCCATTAATCTTGATAATACTAGATTCGATATTTGGATAGTCTACGACTAAGTCTCCACCAACATTAGAAAGGAAAGATAGCGTTTCAAGATTTTTCTCTTTCCATTTCATGCTGACTTCAAAGTTACCACGAGCGACTAAACCTGAGACTTGCCCGTCTTTCCATGCATCTGGGAGGGCTGGTAATGGGGCAATGTAGCCTGTGTGAGACTGAAGGAGCATTTCTGCCATACCGCTGGTTGCACCAAAGTTTCCATCAATTTGGAAAGGCGCGTGCGTATCCCAGAGATTTTCTAGGGTTGAGGATCTGAGCTGTTCTGCCAACAAACGGTGGGCACGATTTCCATCTAAGAGACGGGCCCAGAGGTTGATTTTATTGGCCTTAGACCAACCAGTTCCACCATCTCCACGGTGGTTTAGGGTTGCGCGTGCAGCTTCTAGATATTCAGGCTGATCCTTGCCAAATAGAGTACCTGGGAAGAGACCAACTAGATGGGAAACGTGGCGGTGGTGGTTTTCAATGCCTTCGTTGGTGAATTGTGGGCTGTCTTCTTCGTACCATTCCTTGATACGGCCGTCTTGGTTGATATGAAGTGGTTTGAGCTTATCAAATTTAGCCTTCACTTCTGTCACCAAATCTTGGTCGACCTTCAGATGATTGGCTGCTTCCATATAGTCGTGGAATAGCTGCCAAACTAGAGATTGGTCAAAGGTATTCCCAATCGTGATGGTTCCATGCTCTGGTGAGTAGGATGGAGAAGATACCCAACGGTCACTTGCTTGGTCATAATGCAGGAAGGAATTCCAGAACTTGGCTGTTTCCTTGAGCATTGGATAAATCTTTTCTTTAAGATAAGTTTCATCCTTGGTGAATTTGTAGTAGTCATAGACGTTCTGCATCATCCAAGCATTGGCAGCAGGAGACCAACCCCAATAGTAGTTCCAACCAGGAGTAGTCCAGCCAAATGGTGTCGCCTGAGTATGAACCAACCAACCGTTTTCTTGACCTTCTTTGGATTCGATACCTGCGTATTCTTTAGCAGCGATACGACCATAATAGCGCATGTCATCGATATAATTGATCATTGGCTTAGCCGTTTCTGCGAGATTGCTCATGTAGGCAGGCCAATAGTTCATCTGTAGGTTGACATTGAGGTGGTAGTCTGAGTTCCAAGGTGGATTGTCTACAGCATTCCAGACTCCTTGCAAGTTGGCAGGGAGGGCATCTGTTCGGTTACGAGACGAACTGATGAGGAGATAACGTCCGTATTGGAAGAAGAGTTCTTCTAACTTTTGGCCTTTTGTTGGATTATAGGTTTGAAGAGCTTCTTTTGTAGTTTGATTAGACTTGCTACCGCCGAGGTTTAATTGAACACGGTTGAAAAGGCTTTGGTAATCCTTGATGTGATCATTTTTCAGAGTCTCATAGTCTTTGGTTTTAGCAGCTTCAACGATAGATTTGACAGTTTTTTCTACATCAATATCCTTGCGGTAATTGGTTTTCGGATTTTGAGCAAAATTAGTCTTGGCACTGAGTAAAAGCGTAGCGTAGCTGGCCCCTGTGACCGTTAAACTATCATCATGGACAGTAACTTTTCCGTCCGTTTTAAGTCCTAGATAGGATGCAAACTGGAGTCCATTATCTTTGACTGTACCTTTTAGTAGGATACCATTTGGGTCTGTCGTAACATGGCCATTCTTGTAGTGAGAATATTCCGATGAGTAGTCTCCGTTGGCAATCAAATCTTCTGTTAAGGTATTCCAAAGGGTAAAATCAAGCGTCTTATCTCCCTTTTTAGTCAAGTGGGTCACGGTGACATCATCAGGATAGCTGGAGAAGGTTTCACGTTTGAAGGTTGTTCCATCTTGGGTATAGGAGGTAGTTGTGATAGCTTCAGAAATATCTAAGCCACGATGATAGTGAGTAACATTTTCCAAGCCCTTCTTCTGGTTATTAAAGACCATAAAGATATCACCGAAGGCTAGGTAGCGACCGTATTGGGCATTGTTTGGCCCAACCAAATTTCTCTCTGCTAGTTGTTTGGCTTTTTGACGGTCACCGTCTTCTAAGGCTTTACGGATTTCTGCTAAGACTTTGTAACGGTCCTTGTAGTTTCCACCGTTGTAGTCTTGACTATCTGGCTGTGGGCCTCCAGACCAAAGTGTTTTTTCGTTGTACTGGATTCTTTCTTCACCGATGAGTCCGAAAACCTTGGCACCCATTTCCCCATTTCCGACTGGGAGGGCTTGTTTTTCCCAACCGTCATAGGAAGGAGCAGTTGGTTGGTTGTAATGTAGTTCGTAATGTTCTTGTTTGTTCACAGGAAGTTCTGGTTTCTCGCTCTCCTTATTTTCAGCAGGGGCGGTAGCTGTCGTTGTATCCGACTGACTACTTGTTTGAGGTAATTCTGGTTCTGCGATGGTTTGCTTCTCAGATGATTCAGCTATAGGCTGAGTCTCTGTGTTAGAAGCAAGAACTTCCTCAACTTTCGTATCCGGTTTAGCAGAGGTTTCAGTAATTGTTGCCTCACTTTCCGGAATCTCGACACCATCAGCAGCCACATCCTGTGCTGCTAAAAAAACAGCTCCTAGTAAAACAGAGGCAGCTCCGACACTTAGTTTTCGGATGCTATACTTGCAGGATTTTTCCCAATATCTCTTATCCACAAAATTCTCCTTTCTCATGTCTGTAAGCGCATACATTTTCTTTTTAAAAAATAAGTCTTGCAGAAATTTGTGCAATGTAATTTGAATAATTTTAATATAACAAATAAATAGAACTATTGCAAGGGCTTTCAAGAAAAATGGACTTATTTTACTAAGTATGAAGTATTTGCTAATTACTTAGGAAATCACAGTAGATGTAAGCGTAAAACAAACTAGTCAGTTCGCCTTCTTTGTGTTATAATGAAAGAGACTCAAAAAGAAACAGGAGAAAAATGATGGATTTACTATTAG
>CAUPZW010000051.1:0-8722 GCA_963515655.1 Streptococcus mitis | reverse complement strand
AAGAGTTGTCAAATGAGGAGACCTTATCCCCAGTTACCCAGGTTGTTAAAGTTGGTACAGCTAAGCCGACGATGGTTCCGAATGAATCACCGACAGCAGAATCTCTTCCAGAGTACCCGTTGACCTTCACCGACGAAATTCGAGTAGATAAAATCAACTTCGCAGTTCGTGAAGAAGAAACGGACGAACTTGTTCAAGGCAGTCGTAACATTGTAACCCCGGGAGTTCAAGGTGAACGTACGATTAAGACACGTATCTACAGCTCTAATGGCCAGGAAATTGACCGTCAAGAGTTGTCAAATGAGGAGACCTTATCCCCAGTTACCCAGGTTGTTAAAGTTGGCACAGCTAAGCCGACGATGGTTCCGAATGATGCACCGACAGTAGATTCTTTAGAAGAGTTCGACTTAATTACACTGCATAATTTATTGACAGAAGCAACTCAGATTAAAGCAGAGGCACGTTATTTCAATGATGATCAAAGTCATCAATCTAACTATGATTCTGCATTGATGGCAGCTCAGGCGATTCTTACTCAATCCCAAGCTAGTCAAGCAGAAATCAATCAACTGGTGGAACAAATCAAACAGGCTAAGGCGCAATTAAGTGGTCTTGAGGTTGTCAAAACGGCTCTTCAGACTGAGTACGATTTAAATGTCACTGTTAAAACTTCTGCTAAATATAAGAATGCTGATTCAGATAAGAAGACAGTTTATATAGAGCAATTGGCTAAGTCAGAAATAGTTCTAAATAGTCAAACGGCTACACAAGTACAAGTCAACCAAGTTCTTGCTAGTCTGCAAGCCGCCAAAGAAGCACTCAATGGAGTGCAGAAAGTCAAGCCAACAGTTTCGATTCTAAGTCTGACTGAAAATGCAGATGATAAGTCTGTTGCGATCCAATATAGATTGGAAGACCAAACAAAATCCTTCCGTTCAGCCACTGCAGAATTATATCAGGGGGATAAGCTTGTTCGTACTCTTCCAATCACTAATTTCGATGATAGTCTAAAAATTGGAGAGTTGGATTACTACACAGCTTATACTTTGAAAACCAAGCTGACCTATGAACTGGACAATGGTAGTTTCACTGAGTTTGAAACAGACAGTCGTGACTTTGAGTTAGAATATAAGAAGATCTCTTTCCGAGATGTTGATTCAGTTGAGTTTTACAGTAAAGATAATGGCCAATATAAGCGATTGGTATCAATGAGTTCCATGCCTAAAGATCTGTCAAACTACTTTGTCAAAGTCAAATCAAGTGAAGCTAAGGAAATGCTTCTCCCAGTTCATAGTATTTCTGAAATCCAAAAAGACGGAAAAGATGTTTATAGGGTAACAGTCTCGTTGCCTGAGCTTGTTCAAGAAGGTGAGACAGGCTACAAGTCTGGCTACGACTTCTATATTAGTAAATCAGTTTCTAGTCAGCAAAATGTTTACACTAGCTTTTCTGGATTGATAGATGCTATGAAGAAAAATATGGCTAGTAATTATGTTTTGGGAGCTGATTTGGATGCTAGTGAGGTTAGTCTGGCACCTGCGGATTATGTCTATCTCAGAGGGAACTTCACAGGCAGTCTGACTGGAAATCATAATGGTAAGCAGTATGCTATCTATAATCTAGCTAAGCCTTTGTTCGAAAACCTCAAGAGTGCTTCTTCTGTTTCTGGTATAGATTTGAAGGATGTCAATATTGTGGGTAGCTATGACTCTGCTGCCTTAGCTCGGAGTGCAGAAAATGCTCGAATTACAGATGTTTCTGTCCAAGGTAAAGTATCGGTGATAGGCAATGCTTCTAATGTGGCAGGACTGGTTGTTAGTGCTACAAACACACAAATTTCCAACAGTTCCTTTACTGGTGTCATCCAGGCAAACGAGAAACAGGGCAAAGAATATAATGTTGGTGGTTTGGTTGCTAACCTTAAGGGAGGAGATTCCTTGCTCAGTCAAAGCAGAGCAGATGTGACCATCTTAGCAGGCGCTAGAGCCAACAACCAACGATTCGGCGGTTTGGTCGGTCGTTTGGAGAACAATGCCCGTATCAGTCGTTCTTATGTAACTGGAAAGATTCAAAATACTACTAAGAATGGTCAGATTGGCGGTATCGTAGGATCCAATTACTTCAATGGCTTGGTTGACAATGTTATCAGTAATATTAGTGGTACGAATGTTTATAGTATTTCTGGAGATCAAGCTTACAATAATGATCGTATTACAGAAGCTTATGCTGTTGAAGGAAATCAAACACTGGAAAATGACAAGTTTGTCACTTCAACACTGACTCTGAACGAGGCAGAAGAGAAGCTAGCTAGTTTAGATATTACGACAAATCTAGAGGATACGAATCTTAACCTTTATTCTGTTAACTATGCTCAAGAGAAGAATGCTCGAGAAAATCGTTTAATAGCTTATTCCAATATGGAAAAACTCCTTCCGTTCTATAACAAGGAGACAATCATTAGCTATGGAAATAAACTCCCAGATCATCATAAGCTCAATACAGAATATTTGTTGGATGTTGTTCCGATGAAAGGTGACCAGATTATCACTGATATTAATAGCAATAAGGCATCTATTGACCGTTTGATGTTACACTTCGAGGATAATACGGTTGATTACCTGAATTTGACTTATAAAGGAGAGTTTAAGAACCAAGCAATTGCAGAATACAGTGTAAATGGCTTAGATCTCCTTTATACACCTGAAACTTTCTTATCAGACTATAGCAGAGTTCTGAATCAAGTACTGCCAGAGTTGAATAAGGTAGTTCTTGACTCACCAGCCATGCGAACTGTTTTAGGTGTAAATGCTGACACTTCCTTGGATGATCTTTATCTTGATACATCCTTTGAACAAGTCAAGACCAAGCTCTCAGAAGAGTTACGCAAAGTTCTGGCTATGGATAAGTCAATCAATACTGAAGGCAATGTTGTGGCTGACTATGTAGCTCACAAGATTACAGCCAATAAGGAAGCCTTCTTGTTTGGGCTTACCTATCTTAACCGTTGGTATAATATTAATTATGATAATATTAATGTCAAAGATTTATCTGCTTATAAGTTTGATTTCTTTGGAAATCATAGTGCTTCAACGATAGATACCATTATTTCACTAGGTCAGTCAGGAATGAATAATCTTAAAGCTAAGAACAATCATTTAGCTTATGATGCTTCGCTCTCTGAAGCGACTGGTAAGCGTGGACTTTTCAATTATTTGGAAAATTACCGTCAAATCTTCTTGCCATACAAGACAAATAATGAATGGCTCAAGACCAATACAAAAGCTTATATCGTAGAGTCTAAGTCAGATATAGCAGAGGCTAGAAAACTTCAGGATACAGCTGAAGGCAAGAGTAAGTATTCTGTCGGCGTTTATGATAAGATCACTGCTGATAATTGGGAATATAAGGGCATGCTTCTACCACTCTTGACTATGAGTGAGAAGGGTGTCTATGTTATCTCCAATATGTCCACCATCTCCATGGGTGCTTATGATCGTTACAGAGATGTTGTCGATGGTAAGGTAAGGACAGATGCAGAGTTGGTAGAATACGTAGAAGATAGAGTTAGAAAATCAGCTGAGTATCAGCGCGATCATTATGATTTCTGGTACAAGATTCTAAGTCCAGAAAGCAGGGACAAGCTTTTCCGTTCCGTACTAGTTTACGATGGATTCCTAATGAAAGATAGTACTGGTCAAAGATATTGGGCTCCAGCTAATGATAAGAAATCGCTAGCTATGCAGGAGTTCTTTGGACCAGCAGGCAAGTGGTATCCAAACAAGGGCTACAATGCCTATGCTACAGGAAGTGTAACCCACTTTGACGCCGCTCGTTTATTGGAAGACTATGGTAACTCTGTTTATACGCATGAAATGACCCATAACTCTGACGGCGGCATCTACTTTGAGGGAAATGGTCGTCGTGAAGGTCTGGGAGCTGAACTCTATGCTCGAGGACTCTTGCAATCTACTCCAACTCCTGACGAGCCAACTATTACTCTTAATACCCTCTTCAAGGTGGATAAAGATTCTAAGACACGGATGCATACCTATAATTTCAAAGAGCGTGTTCAAAATGCAGCAGACTTGCAACATTATGTTCATGGTATGTTTGATATGATCTATACACTCGATTACTTAGAAGGTACTTCTATGCTTAAGCAGAGTGATGATGCTAAGCTTCAGTGGTTCAGAAAGATGGAAAATTACTACATTACAGATAAGTATGGTAAGGAAACCCATGCTGGTAACCAGACACGAACCTTTACTGCTGAAGAAATCAAGCAGTTGAAGACCTTTAACTCTCTGATTGAAAATGATGTGATCACTCGTCGGGAGAACAAGGATAGTGGGAAATATGGCCGAAATGGCTACCTCAGTCACAGCCTCTTCTCACCAATCTACTCAGCTTTGAGCAATCCAAATGGAGCGCCGGGTGATGTCATGTTCCGACGTACGGCTTATGAGTTACTGGCAGCTAAGGGATATCATGAAGGATTTGTTCCTTATGTTTCTGGTAAGTACTCTAAGGAAGCCTTTGATGAAGGTAAGAAAACGTGGGACGGATGGTCCGGAAGGGATGTAGGTCTAGTGACAGACCAAAAAGTCCTGGAAAATGTATTTAAAGGCGAATATGACTCTTGGGTAGCTTTCAAGAAGGCTATGTATAAGGAGCGGATTGATCAGTTGACCAAGCTCAAGCCGATCACTATTGAGTATGAACTTAGAAATCCAAATAGTACTAAGAAAGTAACTATTCGTTCTTACGCACAGATGCAGAAACTGATGGATGAAGCAGTAGCAGAGGATGTAGGTAACATTACCAATGCTACCAGCCGCGTTGATTCTAGCTGGGTCAACCTGCTCAAGAAGAAGATATATAATGCTTATCTTCGTGAGACAGATGATTTCAGACAGTCTATATTTAAGAAATAAGGAATCTTATGTTTCTTCAATTAAATTTTATGGTAGTTTTCTCAGTTTTTAAGTGATGAGTATCTGAGATCTATCGAGACTGTGATGGATAGGAGCACCATGGAATGACTGATGAGAAAAAGCATTAGCTAAAAAGTTTCCTAAAAATGAAATCTCTAGAAGAAAACAGTTTTCTATAAAGCGAATGATGAAATAATAAAAAATTAAGCAACGGCCTTGTTCCTCATTTCAAGAGGGGGAAGGTCGTTCTTGTGTTGTTTGAAATTTTGGTAGTATAGTTAGTTGAATCAATACTAGAACAAATCAGTTTATAAAATATTATGAAAATTCAGTTTGAATTTCTCAATCAACTTGTTCACATTTTATTTCAATCTACTATAAAATAAAAATACATTTTTTGTTGATAGTTTATTTAAGAAATATCGTAGTTCAATAATACACTGTACAATTTAATAGTTCTTATTCAGTTTGCTAGAAGTTTGTATATTCTTTTTCTTTTCTTTATTAAAGTAAATAGACATGAAATTGACTCTAATATTCTCTAAATAATTCTTAAATTATCAGTCTATTGCAACTTTTCTCATGTGAGTCTTTTGGCTTGCTATTGGTTTTTCTTAGTAGTATACTAAGGTAGTAATCATTAAGAAGTGGTTACAAAAAATAATGAATGAGGTAAAAACAATGGTAGAATTGAAAAAAGAAGCAGTAAAAGACGTAACATCATTAACAAAAGCAGCACCAGTAGCATTGGCAAAAACAAAGGAAGTATTGAATCAAGCTGTTGCTGATTTATACGTGGCTCACGTGGCTTTGCACCAAGTACACTGGTACATGCGTGGTCGTGGTTTCCTTGTATGGCATCCAAAAATGGATGAGTACATGGATGCTCTTGACGGTCAATTGGATGAAATCAGTGAACGTTTGATTACACTTGGTGGTAGCCCATTCTCTACGTTGACAGAATTCCTTCAAAACAGTGAAATCGAAGAAGAAGTTGGAGAGTTCCGCAATGTAGAAGAAAGTTTGGAACGTGTCCTTGAAATTTATCGTTACCTCATCACGCTTTTCCAAGAAGCTTTGGATGTGACAGATAAAGAAGGCGATGATGTAACCAATGATATCTTTGTTGGAGCTAAGGCTGACCTTGAAAAAACAGTCTGGATGCTTGCGGCAGAATTAGGACAAGCACCTGGTTTGTAAGAAACAATAGAAAATATATAAATCTGTAGGAAATTTCTTACAGATTTTTTCTATTCTGTAAGCTATTCCAAACCAGTCTTTTTTTGAGTTTTTTGATAAAATAGTACTATCAGTGAAAAGGATGGAAGCATGACTAAAAAAATCGTAGCTATTTGGGCCCAGGATGAAGAGGGTGTGATTGGTAAGGACAATCGTCTGCCCTGGTATTTGCCAGCAGAATTGCAACACTTTAAAGAAACAACTCTGAATCATGCTATCTTGATGGGGCGTGTGACCTTTGATGGGATGGAACGCCGCTTGCTTCCAAAACGTGAAATCTTGATTTTGACACGTAACCCGGAAGAAAAGATAGATGGAGTTGCTACTTTTCATGATGTCCAGTCTGTCTTGGACTGGTATCAGGCTCAAGAAAAGAATCTCTATATTATTGGTGGAAAGCAGATTTTTCAGGCTTTTGAACCCTATCTTGACGAAGTGATTGTGACTCACATTCATGCTCGGGTGGAGGGAGATACCTATTTCCCTGAAGAGTTTGATTTGTCTCTTTTTGAGACAGTTTCAAGTAAATTTTACGCCAAAGATGAGAAGAATCCTTATGATTTTACCATCCAATACCGCAAGAGAAAGGAAGTCTAATGGAACGTAGTATATTTGGTTTTTTCACAGCCATGCTGTGTTTGGTCTGCTTGCTTGCAGGAGCACAGGCTTTTCGTAAAAAGCGCTATGGACTTTCTGTCCTGCTCTGGTTAAATGCCTTTACCAATTTGGTCAATAGTGTCCATGCTTTTTACATGACCTTATTTTAGATAGAATAACAGTATAGAATAGAACGGAAGGAAATCATGCCTACAAATAGGAATAATGATATGATGGTTTATTGCTCATTTTGTGGCAAAAGCCAAGAAGAAGTACAAAAAATAATCGCTGGGAACAACGCCTTTATCTGTAATGAATGTGTGGAGTTGGCCCAGGAAATCATTCGAGAGGAGTTGGCTGAGGAAGTCTTGGCAGACTTGTCTGAGGTACCAAAACCAATCGAACTCCTCCATATCTTGAACCACTATGTAATCGGTCAAGATCGTGCCAAGCGTGCCTTGGCAGTGGCGGTTTACAACCACTACAAACGTATCAATTTCCATGATACGCGTGAAGAGTCAGAAGATGTGGATTTGCAGAAGTCAAACATTTTGATGATTGGCCCTACTGGTTCAGGGAAAACTTTCCTTGCCCAGACCCTGGCTAAGAGCTTGAATGTGCCTTTTGCGATCGCGGATGCGACAGCATTAACTGAAGCTGGTTATGTAGGTGAGGATGTGGAAAATATCCTCCTCAAACTCTTGCAGGCTGCTGACTTTAACATTGAGCGCGCAGAGCGTGGGATTATCTATGTGGATGAAATTGACAAGATTGCCAAGAAGAGCGAGAACGTATCGATCACACGTGACGTTTCTGGTGAAGGGGTGCAACAAGCCCTTCTCAAGATTATAGAGGGAACTGTTGCTAGCGTGCCACCTCAAGGTGGTCGCAAGCATCCACAACAAGAGATGATTCAAGTGGATACTAAAAATATCCTCTTCATCGTGGGTGGTGCCTTCGATGGAATCGAAGAAATCGTTAAACAACGTCTGGGTGAAAAAGTCATCGGATTTGGTCAAAATAACAAGGCAATTGACGAAAATAGCTCTTACATGCAAGAAATCATCGCAGAAGACATTCAAAAATTCGGTATTATTCCTGAGTTGATTGGACGCTTGCCTGTCTTTGCAGCTCTTGAGCAATTGACGGTTGATGACTTGGTTCGCATCTTGAAAGAGCCAAGAAATGCCTTGGTCAAACAATACCAAACCTTGCTTTCTTATGATGATGTCGAGTTGGAATTTGACGATGAAGCCCTTCAAGAAATTGCTAATAAGGCCATCGAACGGAAGACAGGGGCGCGAGGACTCCGCTCGATTATCGAAGAAACCATGCTGGACGTTATGTTTGAAGTACCGAGTCAGGAAAATGTGAAATTGGTCCGCATCACAAAAGAAGCTGTCGATGGAACGGATAAACCAATCCTAGAAACAGCCTAGAGGTGACTATGGAACTTAATACACACAATGCAGAAATCTTGCTCAGTGCGGCAAATAAGTCCCACTATCCGCAGGATGAACTGCCAGAGATTGCCCTAGCAGGGCGTTCCAATGTTGGTAAGTCTAGCTTTATCAACACTATGTTGAATCGTAAGAATCTGGCACGTACGTCAGGGAAACCTGGTAAAACCCAGCTTCTTAACTTCTTTAATATCGACGACAAGATGCGCTTTGTGGATGTGCCTGGTTATGGCTATGCCCGTGTTTCCAAAAAGGAACGTGAAAAGTGGGGACGTATGATTGAAGAGTATCTAACAACTCGGGAAAATCTCCGTGCAGTAGTCAGTTTGGTGGATCTTCGTCATGACCCATCAGCAGATGATGTGCAGATGTACGAATTTCTCAAGTATTACGAGATTCCGGTCATCATCGTTGCGACCAAGGCAGACAAGATTCCTCGTGGTAAATGGAACAAGCACGAATCAGCAATCAAAAAGAAATTAAACTTTGACC